>JAFWBH010000051.1 GCA_017507205.1 Clostridia bacterium | reverse complement strand
TTTCACCACACCGGCGCAAGTGATAATATATCACAATCGTCATTTTTGTGCAAGTGTTTTTTACAATAATCGTGATTTCTGTTCCATTTTCCTTTCATTTGCTTTTATGCCGAAAATTCCTTGTTGACTTTATACGGGCGCGAGGGTATATTAATAAATACGAAGAGAATAGTTATATAGTCGTCAGACAGTCGCCTGACAAAACGTGGCAAAGGCACTTTGCTTTTTTTAGGAGATACATTATGAATATTTGGCATGACGTTGACCAAAAACGTATTACACCCACCGATTTTTTGACGGTAATTGAAATTTCAAAGGGTTGCAAAAACAAGTATGAATTGGACAAGGAAACTGGCATCCTCATTCTTGACCGAGTTTTGCACACCTCAACACACTATCCTGCCAACTATGGATTCATTCCTCTCACATACAGCGATGACAATGACCCTCTTGACGTTCTTGTCCTTTGCTCCGAGGCAGTCGTGCCTCTTGCAATGGTTCGTTGTTATCCCATTGGCGTCATGATGATGCAGGATGGCGGGGATATGGACTATAAGATTATTGCAATACCCTTCAAGGATCCCAACTGGAACATCTACAAGGACATCACAGATCTTCCCCCTCACATTATGCAAGAGATGTCACACTTCTTCAGAGTTTACAAACAGCTAGAAGAAAAGCAGACCACAGTATTCCACGTGAAGGATAGAGCATTTGCAGAGCTTATTATCAGAGATAATATCGAGCAATACAAAAAGAAATTCGGCAAAAAGAAATAAGCTTGCCTCAATACATTCAATAGGCGTGCGCCATTGATTTTAGAGGTCAAAATATATACTAATGAAGAAAAGGATATTCAATAATCGCCCGATTTGCTTTGTTGCGCTGTTTCTCGCAACGGGCTTATTGATAGGCGAGGTGTTGTATCCTTACAATAAATTGTTCAGACTTATTCCAGCAGTCTTATCACTTATTACGGCGATAGGGCTGTTTTCTTTTGCCAAAACACGTAAATTTGGCTATATGGCAGTGAGCTTTCTTGTGGGCTTGGTGGCAATATGTGGCGCAAATGACGTGTATGACGCAAGACGCATACCCGACCTCAACACCACCATACAAGCCACCGTTGACAGTGAAATTGTTGTGGAAAATGGCAACACTGCATTTTATGTCAAGGATATTGTCATCGACGGATATGATCTTGACGGCAGAGCATATGTTCGTCTAGCAGGTGATGAATATCCCGATTATCGTGCTGGCGACATAGTCACCATTGATGGAAACATAACCTTCAACGAGCATATTGCCTTTGACAGCTATTATTCTGTGTCAGTCAACAAGTCGAGCTATTACACTATTTGGGCAAGAGGTGTAAATATGCTGGCAGATGGCAAGCCGTCATTTCCTCTCAATATACAGCTGAATATCAAGGCTATGTTCTATGAGAATATGGACGGAGATAGCGCAATGATTTGCCAAGCCCTCATTCTTGGCGACAAGTTTGGCATAGATGACACCTTGTATGACGGAATAAAGGCAAGTGGGCTTGCTCACGTATTGGCAGTCAGTGGACTTCACGTGACAGCTCTTGCAAGTGCAATTCTGGCTCTGCTGAAAAGGATAAAATTAAAGCCCATCATATCCCTTGCAATAGTTGGAGTGTTGACCTTCTTTTACGTTATGATATGTGGCTTCACGGCCTCATCAATAAGAGCATTTATTATGACGATGGTGCTGAATGTCGGTGGAATAATGGGATATAAGTATGACAAGCTCAATTCCCTTGGGCTTGCATCGATTGTGATTTTGCTCACCCGTCCACAGAGTATAATAGATGTCGGCATGTTGCTCAGCGTATTTTCTGTCCTTGGCATATTTACATATTACAACACCTTTAAGGATTGGAGTGAAATGTTGGTGTCAAAGCTGGGTCTTGGCAAAAGGAAAAGAGATGAGGGCAAGCTTCTGCACTTCCTTGACAGAGGCACATTGAAGTGCGTGAGAGGTGTCTTTGAGTCAGCATCAGTCAGCACATCTGCCTCCCTTATGACCTTTCCACTTATAGGCTATTTCTTTGGCAGTGTGCCTATATTATTTATCTTGTCAAACATCATAATGTTGCCGTATGTGATGTTTATCTTTATATTTCTCATCATAATCACCGTGTTCTGTCAAATCACAACATTGTGGGGTGGTGTGCAGATTATGCAACCATTGCTCATTCCACTGCGTAGCTGGACAAGCCTTGTAGGGTCATTGAGCTGGGCAAACATTGACCTCGTCCTTGGTGCATTCTTTGTGATCGGATGGCTTATAATGGCAGTGCTTTCATCAAAATACATATTCACCAATAAGAAGGCGAAGATCGCCTCTTGCGTGGTTTTGCTTGCCTTGTTTATCACCATAGTCATATTGTCTGCTGTGTGATGCAGAAGGAGTAAAACAAAAAAGGTGTTGAAAATATAAATTTACTGTGCTAGAATATATGGTGTATTTTCTATATAATAATGTATTAAAGGAATTTGAAAATGAAAAAGAAGAATGCTGATTTTAAGGATCAATTTATTGAAGCAGAGGTTATCATTGATGATGGCGTCAATGACTATCTTGAATGCACACTGATTTCAGCACCCAAGAAAGCAAACGGCAAAGGGGAGAAGATCATTCCCACAGAAGGCAGAATTCTTCAAGCATTGCCCGTTGAGGAAAAGGGGCCACTTTTCTACGCATTGCCTGTTGAAGAGGTGCCAAACTATATTCCCAATGAAGAAAACCCTATTCCTTGCAATATAGTCCC
>JAFWBH010000050.1 GCA_017507205.1 Clostridia bacterium | reverse complement strand
TTTTAAGGGGAGGCGGTTTGGGAGACTTTTGTTGATTTTTGATCCAGTTAGTATTTTGAAAAAACGCTGGAAAACGTAACATTTTTATTTTATAATACTGTTAGACAAACTTGAATTTGACGAACGGATAAAGACGGCACCCATGTGCCGTCTTTTGGGATTTTCATGCAAAATTCGATTATGGTTTTGAGGGCAAGAGCAATGAGAATAACTCCACCAAATATTCCTGCTTTGTTTTTCAGCTTTTCGCCAAACTTTTTGCCAAAGAACACGCCCCATACACATATGCCAAAGGTGATGACTGCAATAAGGGCGAAGGTCACATAGACCTCAACGGGTGTTTTGCCAATATACACAAGTCCAACGGTCAATGCGTCAATTGATGTTGCCACTGACTGAATGAGGAGCATTTTCCAAGAAAACTTAAAAGGCTTGTCCTCTTGAATGGCGATTGCCTCACCCGTTGCTTCATTGACAGCAACCTTTTCCTCTGTGTCAACAGCTTCAATGGTCACTTCGGTTGCTTTGTCCACAATAGGCTCTATGCTCTCTGTTGAGCTTTCGGATGTTTCTTCAACTGCAGTGCTGTCATCTGTCTGTATGTCCTCGCCAGTCTTTTCTGTGTCGGCAAGCAACTGCTTGTCCTTTTTGTCCTGCTTGATATCCTTGGCAGAGTCAACAATCATTTTTATGCCAAGGAATGAAAGGACTGCAAAGCCGATGATGGGCAGTGCCACCTCAATCCACTTTTCAAAAATACTGCCGAGGAGATAGCCAATGAGTGGCATAACACCTTGAAAAAGTCCAAAAAAAAGCGCAGTGATAATCATATATCTCACCGGCATTTTCTTGTTGGTGAGCCCGTTTGAAAGGCTCACTGCAAAAGCGTCCATTGAAAGGGATACGCTTATGAGCAGACTTTGGATATACCAAGGCATATGCATCCTTCCTTACAAAAGCACGGAAATCTCCGTGCCTTTGATATTGTTTTCATTGATACTTTTAAATGATTGTCTGTTATTTTACCAGCTTCGCCGCCCTGATTGCCAACGCAATTGGTGGTGTAATCAACGAGAACACAACAATTTCAACGCCAAAGTTTATGCTGAAAAATCCAAGCACATAGGACACATTGATGATTGTATTGTTGGCGAGTGTGGTGTGGTTGAAAAAGAGCAATGTAAATATGCCTACAAACAGCGTGTTTGTCAAGACACCAAGGGCTGTTGACAACAGGTGTATTGCTTGTCTTGCAGACTCCACCTTTGCAGTCTTTACCCTCTTTGCCTTCTTTTCTGCCTCTTCATCTACCAATGTATCTTCAACACCTTCGGCATCGTCATCAATGATATTTTCAGCGTCTTCACTTTGCGCTGTTTCGTCTAAAACGATGCTTTGTGTGTCGAAAACGCTGTTTTCATCTAGCGTTTCTGCAATTTCATCATTTATTGCGTCATCGGCTGGCTCTGCTGTTTCTTCCACCAAGATCAGCTGGTCATCTGTGTCATCTTCCTCGTCATCAACAACAGGCTGAGGGTTGATGTCTATCTTCATGCCTTTCTTCAAAATAAGGAATTCAAGGCCCCTTCTTGACCAATATGCAACTATGGCAATGAGGACTCTTGGCAATATACACACAAGGGGGTTTTGAAACACTGGTGCCAATGGCTCAGCTGATTTTGTTGTAAACCAAGCGATATAATTGAGCAAGCCCATAATCAAGCCCATTGCAAAGGATATCCAGCCACCACACACCTGTGCGACAATGAGTGTTGGCAAAATCATAAGCGCAAGTGTAATGGGTCCAAACTTGATTGGCACAAAACAAAAGATAACTGTAAGGGACAGCATGAGCCCCAAAAGTGCTATTGTTTTTGTTCTGTTCATTTTGTTTGATGCAGCTGCCATAATATCACCTCTTCGGGTCAAATTATAATAAGATTATAAAACCAATTATTTCCTTTGTCAAATGAATAGAGTTCATCTTCATTTTGAGGACCCTCTTCTCCACCTCATTCACAAAAGATTGCCACAAGTTTATGCTTGAAATTTTGCTGGCTTTATTGTAGAATACTTATATAAATATTATCAGCCATTCGTTTTAATGCTTATTTAAATGTATGGAAAGGATTATTATGAAAAGATATGACGCAATCATAATCGGTGGTGGTGCAAGTGGTATGTTTCTTGCAAGCGAGCTTGCAGGACGCAGAGTTGCACTTCTTGAAGCCAATGACAGAGTTGGCAAAAAGCTTCTTGCAACGGGCAACGGCAAATGCAATCTGTCAAACCTTGACATGAACATCATCCACTACAACCACCCTTCATTTGTTGAAGGATATCTTGACAGATTTGATGTCCATGACACCATTGCCACCTTTGAACGTATGGGGCTCATCACAAAGGTCATTGACAAGAGGGTCTACCCATATTCTGAATGTGCAGCGACAGTCCTTGACGTGTTGCGTGGTGCCGTTGAAAAATCTGGCACAGATGTGCTGACTGGCCACATTGTCAACAGCGTTGAATATTTTGCAGACACCTACACCGTCAGTGGAATATACAAAGAGGATGGTCAAACAAAATC
>JAFWBH010000049.1 GCA_017507205.1 Clostridia bacterium | reverse complement strand
CTTCTTCCATAACCTCAAAGACGTCCTCTTGTGTTGCAAAGCACATCTCTGTGTCAAGCTGATAGAATTCGCCAGGGCTACGGTCTGCTCTTGCGTCCTCATCTCTGAAGCAAGGTGCAATTTGGAAATATTTGTCAAAGCCAGAAGCCATAAGCAGTTGCTTATATTGTTGAGGTGCTTGAGGCAATGCATAGAATCTGCCGGGGTGCAATCTTGAAGGCACGATGAAGTCCCTTGCGCCCTCGGGTGATGAGCTGGTGAGGATAGTTGTGGTGATTTCAAGGAATCCCATATCTGTCATTTTTCTACGGAGCCAGCTGACCACTTTTGCACGAAAAACGATTTTATCCTTCACTTCTGGGTTTCTTAAGTCCAAGAAGCGATATTTAAGGCGTGTATCCTCTCTTGATGTTGTGCTTGTTGCCACCTCAAAAGGAAGCTGGTCATAGCATCTGCCCAAGATTTCAATGCTTTCAGGCTCGATTTCAATCATACCTGTGGGCATATCGGGGTTGGGTGATGAACGAAGGATAACCTTTCCTTCAACAGAGATTGTTGATTCACGGGGGATATCTCTCACTTGTTCCTTCATTGCTTCATCTGCCACAACAACCTGTGTGTAGCCATAGAAGTCACGAAGCACAAAGAAGATAACTGCGCCAAGGTCACGGGTTGAAGAAAGCCAGCCACAAAGCTTGACCTTTTGTCCAACGTTTTGTTCAGTAAGTTCGCCACAATTGTGAGTTCTAAGTTTCATAATTACTTCCGTTTATCTCAAAAAATTTTTTGTTTTCGTTTAGAGGAGATGAATGCCCTTTGCCTCGCATTCTGTCACCATGCTTTCTGGCCAGAGGCTTGCTTGCACCTCGCCAATATGGGCCTTGCCAAGAAGGAGCATACAAAGGCGTGATTGTCCAATTCCGCCGCCGATTGTAAGAGGCAATCTGCCTTCAACCACCATTTTGTGATATTCATATTTCAATCTGTCCTCTGCCCCAGCAATTTTAAGCTGTGCTGTGAGGGTTTCACCATCAACTCTGATGCCCATTGATGAAATCTCTATACTGTCATCAAGGACGGCATTGTAAAAGAGAATATCTCCATTCAATGACCAATCATCGTAGTCAGGTGCTCTGCCATCGTGAGGCTTGCCGTCTGAAAGAGGTGCGCCTATCTTCATAAGAAATACTGTGCCATATTCCTTGGCGATGAGCCTTTCTCTTTCATGGGCTGTTTTGTCGGGATAAAGGGAGAGAAGCTCCTCGGTGGTGATGAATTTCACATCTCTTGTCAACTGCACCTGCACTGTGGGGAATGCCTTTTTTGTTTCTTCAAGAGTGTCACAGATTGCGCCTACAATCCTCAACACAACTCTCTTCAAAAATTCTTCCTTTCTCTGCTCGTTGCAGATGACCATCTCCCAGTCCCATTGATCAACATATATTGAGTGAACGTTGTCGCACTTGTCGTCACGACGAATTGCGTTCATATCTGTATACAAGCCCTCACCACTTCTGAAATGATATCTTTCAAGAGCAAGACGCTTCCATTTTGCAAGAGAATGCACAATCTCTGCCTCTGCGTTGTTCTGCTCCTTCACCTCAAAGCGAACAGCTCTTTCAACTCCGTTGAGGTCATCATTTACGCCTGTATGACTGCGCACAATGATAGGTGCAGAGATACGATCAAAGCCAAAGTTCTTCACAAAATTCCTTTGGAAAGCATCCTTGACAAATTTGATTGCCCTCTCTGTCTCACGGACATTCATATTGGGCTTGTAGTTTTCTGGTATAATCAAGCTCATATCTATTTTCTACTTTGCAGATTACATCAAATCGCCAGTTGTTCTTGCATAAAGCTGGACGTCACGGATGTTGGCAATGCCAGTCACATACATCATAATGCGTTCAAGTCCAAGACCGAAGCCACTGTGAGGAACACTGCCGTATTTACGAAGGTCCATATATCCGACATAGTCGTCAAGATTCATATTTCTTTCAACCATTGCTTGCTTCAGCTTGTCGTAGTCTGCTTCTCTTTCACTGCATCCAATGATTTCACCAACACCAGGCACAAGAAGGTCTGTTGCTGCAACAGTCTTTCCATCATCGTTTTGCTTCATGTAGAAGCTCTTGATATGCTTGGGATAGTTGATGACAAACACAGGCTTGTTGAACACCTTTTCTGTGATATAGCGTTCATGCTCTGATTGAAGATCAAGACCCCATTCAACAGGATAAACAAACTTTTCATCTGACTTTTTGAGGATTTCAATTGCCTCTGAATAGTCAAGGACCTTGAATTCACTTTCAACAACTGATGTAAGCTTTTCTCTGAGGCCACTCTCAAATGCCTTTTCAAAGAATGCTATTTCCTCGGGACATTCGTCAAGGACTGCTTTGATGATTGACTTGATCATCTTCTCTGCAATCTCAATGATGTCAGGAAGCTTGGCAAATGCAACCTCTGGCTCAACCTGCCAGAATTCTGCTGCGTGACGAGGTGTGTTGGAGTTTTCTGCACGGAATGTGGGGCCAAATGTGTAAATCTTGCCCATTGCCATTGCGGCGACCTCACCCTCAAGCTGACCACTGACTGTAAGGCCTGCTTTTCTTTTGAAAAAGTCATTTGCCATATATTCGGCTTCGTCCTTTGAAAGCTTTGCACTGTTGCAGCTGTGGGTTGTCACATGGAAAATTTCACCTGCACCCTCACAGTCACTGCCTGTGATGATTGGTGTGTGAATGTATGTATATCCGTTTTCTTGGAAGAAACGATGGATTGCAAAGCTCAGCTTGCTTCTGACACGAAGCATTGCATTGAATGTATTTGTTCTCACTCTCAAATGAGGGATTGTGCGAAGGAATTCAAGTGAATGATATTTCTTTTGCAGAGGATAGTCCTGAGGACAATCGCCAAGAAGCTCAATGGTGTCTGCATTGATTTCGTAGTCGCCTTGATTCATTGCAGGGACAACTGTGCCTTCAACAAGAAGTGATGCGCCGTTTTTCAAGCACCTTGCAAGGTCATGTGCGTCAAGCCTTGCCTTGTCAATGACGATTTGAAGATGACGGAGTGATGTGCCATCGTTGAGTGCAACAAATGCCATTGTCTTGCTGTCACGCGCTGTTCTTGCCCAGCCTGCCACTACTACGCTTTTGCCTTCGTAATCTTTGCCGTTTGTGAGAATGTCGATGATGTCAATATTTTTCATAAAAGCTCCTATTTTGGCATTTAATTTTGGAAAACGCGATATTCTCCAAAATACAATTCATTTTAACATTATAATTTTAATTATATATTTTGTAAAGAGATTTTTGCATTTCAAAAAAAAGTTGACTAAATATGGGCATTTTGTTTATACTAAACTCAACAAATTGTGGTTTTGAGGTGAATATGCACGACCTTTTGATTTTAGGAGCCGGCCCTGCTGGGCTGACTGCTGGCATTTATGGAGCAAGAGGTGGGCTTGACACAGTCATCGTTGAACAAAAATCCTTTGGTGGTCAAGCTTCAATAACTCCAGAGATTGAAAACTTCCCCGGCATACAAAATATTGACGGCTTTACACTCACCTACAATATGCAGGAGCAGGCAAAGGCTCTTGGCGTAAGCTTTGTCTATGACCAAGTAGAAGCTGTGGTGCTGGAAGAAGAAATCAAGTCCGTCACTACAAAAAATAATGGAGTGATTGAGGCAAAAACAATCATCATCGCATGTGGCGCAGAGGCTAGAAGGCTGGGTGTTGAGGGTGAAATTGAGCTTATTGGCAAGGGTGTCAGCTATTGTGCAACCTGTGACGGCAGATTTTTTAAGAATAAGCCTGTTGCTGTTGTCGGCGGCGGAAATACTGCTGTTGAGGATGCTCTATATCTTGGCAATTTTGCAAGTGAGGTGCACCTCATTCACAGGCGAGATACACTCCGTGCAAGCAAGGTCCTGAATGACAAGCTTCTCTCTTCAAATGTAAAAATATTGTGGGACTCTGTTGTTGAAGGATTTGAAGGCAATCCTCTTGAAAGGCTCCACATCAAAAACCTCAAAACTAATGAAATGACATCTATTGATGTCAGCTGTCTGTTTGTGGCAGTTGGTCAAGACCCTGCATCATCGCTTTTCCTAGACAAGCTCGACAATGAAAATGGATATATCCTTGCAGACGAAAATATGGCAACCAATATCCCCGGCGTGTTTGTGGCTGGCGACATAAGAAAAACGCCATTGCGACAAATCATCACTGCCTGCGCAGACGGAGCAATTGCAGCAGAAAGCGCAATCAAATATTTGATGTAAAGAAAAAAGCACCTGTTTAGGTGCTTTTTTAATGAATTGAAAACTTTGTTTTCATGAATTCTCGCTATGCTCCATGAATTGAAAGCAGCGCTTTCATGGACTGCACACTGCGTGTGCATTGTGGTTGAAAAACTTGCACTTTCTATGAGTAAGGGTTGCCTGTTCACGCACTCACTTGTTCAGAAACGGAACGCGAGGAACAGGGTGACGAGAAAGCGAGAGCCGTAAGGAACGCAGTGACGGAATAGCGATTGCTACGAAGTCAATCGCGTCGTGTTGCCCCTTTGCAAAGCAAATGAGGGGAAACACGTGAGGAAGGGGTGGTTATTCACTTGATATGTTCGCACTCACTATGTCACAAAACGCTAAATAGCGCTATGTTTTAGTGGTGTATGTTGGCACTTTGCCATTTCCACGCACTCTCCAAAACTGTGATATTTAGATGAAGAACAAGAAAGGCACTTTTAAATCAGTCCGAAGCATACTTGCCGTATGTGAGGGATGAGATAAAAGTGCCTGACGCAGTTATTCGCTAAATAGCGCAGTTTTATGCTTTTTTGAGAACCTCTTTAAGCATAAGATCAACACGATGTTTTTCGTCAATCTTGATGACCTTGACGAGAACTGTGTCGCCAACATTGATGACGTCTGTGACCTTTTCAACTCTTTCCTTTGAAAGCTTTGAAATGTGGATCATGCCGTCCTTGCCGGG
>JAFWBH010000048.1 GCA_017507205.1 Clostridia bacterium | reverse complement strand
ACTTGTATGTCTTTTCAACGCCTTCAACTGTGTAGACAAGATTGACAACGTTGATGCCACTGTTTTGAATGCGTTCTGCCACTTCACCAGAAATGACTTCACCCTTCTTTGCAAGGATTTCACCATCTTCGTTGATGACATCGTCTGCTGAAACATAGCCTGTAATACGTGATGCAAGTGCAAGCTTCTTGTTGTATTTGAAGCGACCGACTCTCAGAAGCTCATACTTCTTTGAATCGAAGAATGTGTTGTTGATGAGGATGTTTTCACCTTCGAGGGTGGGAACCTCACCTGGACGCATACGCTTGAACAGGTCTTCCTTTCCCTTTTCAACTGACTTTGATGCTGGTGCATCCTTGCCACAGGTGTTGACAATCATTTCATCTCCACCAAAGAGGTCAATAAGCTCTTCATCTGTGCCGTATCCGAGAGCACGCAACAAGGTTGTTGTGGTGATCTTTCTGCTACGGTCAACGTGCACCCATGAGATGTCGTTGGAATCTTGCTCAAGCTCGATGTATGGTCCACGATTGGGGATCACGGTTGTCTTGTAGCGAGGGATGCCATTCTTGTCGGGTGTGTTTTCAAAGTAGATGCCAGGGCTTCTGACAAGTTGGTTGACGATGACACGCTCTGCACCATTGATGACAAATGAGCCGGCTTCTGTCATGAGAGGGAAATCTCCCATAAAGACGTCCTCTTCAACCACTTCGCCAGTTTCGTTGTTGGTCAATCTCGCCTTGACCCAGAGAGGAACTGCGTAGGTGGTGTCACGGTCCTTGCATTCCTTGACGGAATACTTGGGGTTGCCAACCAGGCTGTGTGACAGAAATTCCAGCTTCATTCTGCCAGAAAAGTCAACGATGGGTGAATATTCCTTCAACACATCTGCGATTCCGGTGTCAATGAACTTTGCATAGGAACTTCTTTGCAACTCGATAAGGTATGGAATGGGAAGGATCTTTTCATCGGGAATGCGTGAAAAAGAGCTTCTTTCAGTCTTGCCATACATTACTTTGTGAATTCTTTGTTGTGACATGCTTCACTCCTTCAATAAAAAATTACCATTTGCTTCCGAAAAATTTTTTTTGTGATTTTCAAATTTCTCAGAAAGGTGTTGTGTTTTTTGCGATTTTGCGCTATACTGATTGTGTTATTTATATCCCCCTACCCCCAAAAACAGGGTTTTTTGAGATATAAAAGTCTACAATCGGCGCATTTTCCTATTCTAGCAGAGTTTTTCAAGGTTGTCAAGTGGGCATAGATAATATTTTATCTATTTTTTAACCCCAATTTTCACCCAAAAATTCCTAAAAATCAACGGAAAATTTCGCCAAAAAACAACCAAAATCTGGCAATTATTTGGAGAAAATTATGCGTATAGACAAGTTTTTGAAGGTGTCAAGAGTCATCAAGCGTAGGTCTGTTGCAGCAGATGCCTGTGATGGTGGAAGAATTGAAATAAATGGCAAGGTTGTCAAACCCTCAAAGGACGTAAAAATCGGTGATATCGTCACCGTTTCCTTCGGCAACAACACCCTTCGCTTTGAGGTCATAGACATCAATGAAAAGCAGACAAAGCAGTCTGCAGAAAATATGTATAGAGTGATTGAGTGAGTGATTGCATTGCCTTTTCAATGTAAAATGAATTGCAATCTATGATTGCATGAATTCTCGCTTTGCTCCATGATTTGAAAGCTATGCTTTCATGAATTGCACTTTTAGTGCATAGAGGATATTATTTGACAAAACAAAAACCACCATCTAAGGTGGTTTTTTGTTATTTTGGCCATTCGCCATTTCGATATCTTTCTATTTCCTTGGGCGAACAACAGCGCTTTAAGATCTGCTCACGCACACTGTCATATGCCTCTGCAAGATCTTGCTTGTCTGCTTTCCTTGCATCCTTTGCTAGTCTGTCGAGCATTCTTACTTTTGCCTTGCCTCCTATATAGGAATCTAGCTCCTCATATAGTTCTTTTGGCATTTTGTCTTTGAGAACGTCTTGCATTGCGTTGATGTCTACAATTAATTTTTCTGCAGCCTCATCGCCCATTGCTTCTAGCTCTCGGTATTCCTCTGCTTCCAGGACACCAAAGAAGTCATCTATGATTGCCCCGTCTTTGACAACGATATAATAGTTGCCGGCTTTGCTTCGATAGTTTGTCTGTGCTTCGTTGACAAATGAGCCGTCCTCTGCCCAGCTCCATGTGAGATAATAAAAGTTGTCCTCGATTTCGCCGGTTTTAGTGTCCTCAAGGACAAAGCTTAGACCTGATATATCTCTGCATTGGTCAAGGCGTTCGAATATGCTCATTTTTGGCATAGCGAATTGATGCTTATATTCGGTATCGGCATCTTTGTCGATTTCCACAGCAAATGTGCCTGCACGATGTGTTTTGCCCACCGAGTCATCCGAATATTTTCTGATTGTTGTGCTGAAGTCGTCTACGACAAAGCCACCTATGTGTTTGCCATCGATTTCGATAGTTTCGAAAGTTTCAAAGTGTAGTGTGATACTTTTAAGTTTCATAAGTCTTTCTCCTATTTTTTAGTTTCATTAGCGATAGATACCTCTATCACATCGTTGCTTTTGCAACGTCATCAAAATCATAACTTGCGAAATTATCATAAATCGAGAAAGATATGTGTGGTTATTATATACAAACATTATAGGCGTGTCAATGCTTTAAATTAAAAATATTGCCTTTCTTTCTGCATATTAATATAAAAAAACCACCATCTAAGGTGGTTTTTTCATCTTTTTATTCTTTTATTGTGGCTGTGCTTCGTCTGCTGGAATTTCAACAAGATTTGCCTCTTCAAGCCTCAGTGCCTTCTCTTTTTTGTTGATTTTGGCAAGACACACCGAGCATAGCACCAAAAACACCACGCATAGTATTGTCACCACTGCCAAAATTAGAGTTAGAGCAAATGCAGTGCCGATGCCCTCTCCCTTGAAGCCACCATTAAGGTCATATGCCAGGGCAAAAACAAGATAAAATACTAGTGCACCATAGGCGCTTATGGGAAGCAAAATTGTGCTGAGCACGATGCCTACTATATGCTTGACCTTTCCTTTCATAGTCATGCCCTCCTTTTGTTTTCTACTGAAAATATAACACAATGTGGACTTTTCGTCAAGATATCAAAATTTTCCATCTTGACCACACTTGCTTTTGGGTGTAATCTATAATATAAAGATATGAGGTTATTATGAAATCAATCAATGTTATTATTCCAGCAGGTGGAATGAGCCAAAGATATGGCGAGAGCAACAAGCTGTTTGAAAAATGTGGCAAGGGCTGTGTGCTGACAGAAGCATTGACTCCCTTCCTTGCATTCAACGAGGTGACAAAGGTTATTGTGGCAACACATACCTCATTTTTTGACGAGGTGATGAGCTGGCTCAGCATACTTCATCTTGACGAGGATGACAGAATAACCCTTGCAATTGGAGGGGGCACTCGCACCGATACAGTGAAAAATGCACTCCACTCCTTGACAGATGACTGCACGCATATCCTCGTCCATGACGGAGCAAGACCCTTTGTGTCAAATGAGCTTATTGAAAATGTCATAAATGCTCTTGACACTCACAAGGGCGCAGTTTCCCTTCTTCCTCTTGTTGACAACATCACTGGTGTCAGCAACGGAGTCAAGGCTCTTGACAGAAGGGACTATCGCCTTATGCAAACCCCTGTTGGCTTTGAAAGAGAGCTTTTTGAAATGGCTTATTCAAAAGCAACTCCTGCCCTTGACGACTTGACAATTATCCAAAGAGTTTATGATGGCGAGATTGCACACATTGAAGGGGATAGAAAAAACAGAAAAATCACTCACAAGGGAGATTTGTCACAATATAAGGTGGGCTGTGGATATGACATACATCGCACTGAAAGAGGTGATGGTGTCACTCTATGTGGTGTGAAAATTCCTGCCCCATTCTCCCTTGTTGCACACAGCGATGGAGATGTGCCTATCCACGCAATTATGGACGCAATTCTGTCAGCCCTTGGTGAAAAGGATATTGGTCATTACTTCCCCGTTGACGATCCAAAATACGACAATGCAGACAGCATGAAGCTTCTTGATGTGGTCATGGAAGTATGTCACGAAAAAGGCTACAAGGTGGACAATGTGTCAGTGACGGTCATTGCAGAAAAGCCTATGCTTGCACCTTACATTAATGAAATGCGCGCTCGCACATCTGTGCGACTGGGCGTGAGCGAGGACTGTGTCGGCATATGTGCAACCACCAATGAGCAGGTGGGAGAAATCGGCAAAGGCAACGCAATAGGAGCTTATGCAACTGCCCTTCTTTCACCCCTATAATTCCATTGAACATCTGCAACAAAAGCATATATTTCAACTGCCAAAAAAACAAAACACAACATTAAAATGTATGTTGTAAAAATATCGTAAAACAACAAAAAAGCCACTTTATGTGGCTTTTTCTGTTTTATAAAGTGTTTATTTTGTCATTATCCAAAAAATGCAACGACATCCTCTGCCAGCTTGTCTGGGCAGTCAACCATAGGTGAGTGGCCACAGCTTTCATAGTTGAGCACTGTTGCCCTTTCACCAAGTGCTGTTGCATTTGACATCACCATAAATGCAGGGACAACAACGTCCTTATCTGCCAATGTCAATGCCACAGGACAGGTGACGTTTTTGATTGTGCCATCTCCCATTCCGTAGGGTGTTGCAAGGTCTGACATGTTGAATGTGCCAAGTGCCCAGTCAAGATCAACAATACAGCGTTGCTTCATTGTTTCTGCCATCCACCTTTCGTTTTGCTCGGGGGTAGGCTTGTTCACTGTGTAGATAGTCATCTCCCAAAGTGATGACATTGTTTTAGAGTCACCTGTTGCAAACATTCCAATGACGGGGGCTACTTGCATAGGGTCTGATGCCATTTCTTCCTTGCTTGCGTAAGGCTCTGTTGTAGGCTGGAAATTGACCTTCTTGAAGATGGGATATCCCATGTGGCTTGCGCCTTCAATGTCAAAGAATTTTTTGACCTTTTCAGGATATTTGGCGCAGAGCTTCAAGCCAACGCCACCACCGTTTGACCAACCCACAAGATAGTATGAATTGATGCCAAGTGCGTCTGTCAATGCATTGACGTCATCAGCAAGTTCTTCAAGGGTGTCAAAACGGTTGTTATAAGTTGAGTCACCAAAGCCACGAAGGTCAACTGCGATACATCTATACTTGTCCTTGATGCGTTCAATAAGTGGCTCATAGTGGACTGATGAGGACATGTTGCCATGGATCATCAACACAACTTCTCCCTCACCACAATCAATGTATGCAAGGGTTTCCTTTCCGATAGACAAAGCTTTCTTTTCCATAATTCTCTCCTTATACTATATATGTATAATGTTAATTTTCAATATTTTTATCATCATTGTTGCTTTCTTCTGCGTCTAAATTTGCAACAGCTTCTTCCTCACAGTTATCTTGTGCTTTTCTTTCGTCAAGTTTATGTCCGATAAAAATGCCAAGGATAGACAAGCCACAAAGAATAACTCCCGTTGAACTTAAAAGGGTTCCAGCATCAAATTTGGGTGCTGGCACTGCCTCAAAGGCATACACCACAAGGTCAAAGACTCCATATGCCATAAAGCAAAGGAGTGAAAGCAACAAAACAACAAGTGATATTTTTTGCAGTAAATTCAATTTTTGAAATCCTGTCATCTTGTATATTCCTTCTAGATTTTGATGCCCTCGTCTGAAAGATTGACAAAGCCAAGAACCAATGCGCCAAAAGCAGAGGGATTTTCATACATACTTGCATGTCCACTGCCGTTGATTGTCACATATGTGCTGTTTTTGATGTGGTTGTGCAGAAGAATCTGCTCCGTAGGTGGAACAAGAACGTCTTCACTTGCAGAGATTATCATTGTAGGACAAGTGATTTCTTGCAGTCTGTCCATATAGTTGTAATCTCTTGAACTATCTGTCAAGCGAATGAGTGCTTCAAGGACTGCCTCGTTAGAAAAGTAGTTTTTGAGAGTTTCCTCTCTTGACTCCATCCAAGCGCTTTCCCTTTCAAAAAATTCTGTTGAATATATGACGGGGATTGTAGTGAGATAGTATGCATATCCGTCCTTCTTTTTTGCCACCTCGTTCCAACCGTCACCGATTTTTCTCAGCCAATCTGATGTTCTGCCAGCAGTGTTGGCAAGGACAAGACGCCTCACCTTGTCGGGATGATTGACTGCATATTGCACAGCAATTTCGCCACCATATGAAATACCCATAATGCTCACCTTGTCAAAGGGAAGATGATCAACAAGTGCGTCAACAAGCTCCACCTGAATTTCATGAGTGTAGCTCTCCTTCATTCTTTCACTCTGACCTTGGTCAAGGAAGTCAACAAGGATCAAAATGTTGTTTCTTGAAAAGTCTTTGACAAATGGCTTCCAGCTGTTTGTGGACATCATTATACCATTGAGGACAACAAGAGGCTCGCCCTTGTCGCCGTGAATTTCGTAATATACCTTCTTTCCGTTGAAATCAAATTGTGCCATATCTCTTTTTCAATTCAAGGCGTTTTGAGGCAAGCTTATACTCTCAAAAACGCCTTGTAAATTTTTTAATTTTTCACAAAATCAAGGTTTTATCCTTTCTTTTGTATGTTTTAAACCCTTTATTGTGTTGTTTTGCTTATTTTCCAATAATGCCGAGCGCCACTGCCTCTGCCCTCAAACTTTCTCTGAATTTGGGGTGTGCAATTGAGATGATTCTGTCCACTCTTTCTTGGATGCTTGTGCCACGAAGTGAAACACAGCCATACTCTGTGACAAGATAGTCAACGTCATTTCTTGACAAGGATACTGCTGCGCCGGGCTTCAATTGACAGACGATTTTTGAGGTTTCTTCTCTTTCGCCTGTGGCTGGATTTTTGACCATTGCTGTTGAATACAGTGCAATGATTGATCTGCCGTTTCTGGACTTTTGTGCGCCGACTGCTGTGTCTGATTGACCACCTGTGCCAGAGAACTGCTTGCTTCCAATTGACTCTGAACAGCATTGTCCTGTAAGGTCAACCTCTATGGTTGTGTTGATTGACACTTGATTGTCATTTTGCATAATGGTGTAAGGATCGTTGACATAGCCACCATCCATAATTGCAACAGAGGGGTTGTCGTCAATATAATCATAAAGCTCCTTTGGTCCCATTGCAAAGGCTGCCACCATTTTGCCAACGTGAGTTTGCTTGCACTTGCCTGTGATAACGCCTGCCTTTGCCAGCTTCATCATTCCACTTGTAAGCATCTCTGTGTGGACGCCAAGATCCTTCTTGCCAGTGAGGCTTGCTGCAACTGCGTTGGGGATGCCACCAATGCCAAGCTGAATGCAGTCACCATCGTTGATCATATCTGCAATGATTTTGCCGATGATGAGATCCTTTTCATTGGGCTCAACATCTGCAAGCTCGGGGATGGGATAGTCAACATTGATTGCGTAGTCAATGTCGTCAATGTGAAGCTGAACATCACCAAAGGTTCTGGGTGCGTTGGGGTTCAGCTCAAGGATGACGATCTTGGCTTCCTTGATCATCTTCATTTCATATGTGTTTGAAAGTGAAAGTGAAACATATCCGTGCTTGTCAGGAGTTGATGCAATGCCAACATAAATGTCAGGCTTGCGATAGAAAATTCTCTTGGTTGCTGCAAGGTGAAGATGGTTGGGGATGAATGACACATTTCCGTTGGCTTGTGCCTTGCGAAGAACGGGTGTGTAGAACCAACCTTCTGTTGTAAATGACTCCTTGTATTCAGGATTTGCGATAAACTCATATGCGCCCATAGGCAAGCAGTTGGACACCATGACGTCCTTCACTCTGTCTGCGATTGTGTGCAGATTTGTCATAAATTCTCTGCCCTCTGCTGCGCCGAGGCCTGTGACGATATAGTCACCAGTTTTGACCAAATCAAGTGCTTCATTGACACTGATATACTTTGCCATAATTTATCTCCTTATCATCGCACATACGTGCATTTATTATTCAATGAAAACCACATCTTTGCAGTTTATTTTTGCAAAATTAAGTGGCATTTTCAGCCTTGCTTGTTTTCATAATTTTGCAAAAACAAACACTTTATCCTTTCAAAAAGGATTTTTCAAACCCATTTTCTGTGAAATGACCAATTTTGTGTCTAGTTTAAGTTTTATGCGATGAGCTTTGCCGTGGAGTGTATTTCTACACCCCACGCTTTTCTCTTAATAGATTAAGAGAGGGGCAAAAGCCCCTCCCCTTTTTACGTGAGTTAATTAACCCTTAATTGCTTCTTCAAGAGTTGCAATGTCTGTGATTGTGCGATATGCTTCGCCACCGAGTGCTGCGTTTGCAACGGTGTATTTGTTGAGTGCGAGTGATTCGATACCGACACGCTTGCCACCTCTGTAGTCAACTGCTGTTCCCATAGGAACGTTGACGAGGTCTTCTTCCATTGCAAGGACAAAGTCACCCCAAAGGAGCTCTTCACCACTCATACGGCTAAGACCTTGACAGAATACGTTTGCTGAAACATAACCTGCCATTGCATAGCTATTGAGGAAGTATGAGCTGACACCTTCTTTTGCCCAATCGAAACGTTCCCATTGCATTGT
>JAFWBH010000047.1 GCA_017507205.1 Clostridia bacterium | reverse complement strand
CAATTTATTTTTATATTCAAGCGATTTCTTGTATGTATCATATTTTAATTTGCTATTGACAAATCTGCACAGTCATAAGATAATAAAAAAAAGCCTCAAAGGATACATTATGAAAAAGCTCGTTATCGTCACATGCGTTTTGTTGTTGATTGTCCTCTCTTTGACGGGATGTGATTTTGTAAACGGATTGAAGAACTCAATAGACAATCCCACCTCGCTTGCAAAGACAGAGGAAATGATCACTGCCCTTGCAGAAAATCGTTTAAACGACGCGAAGGCATTGTTCCATCCCGATGCAGAAGATGTGTCCGTTGTGGCATTGGAGAGCTTAAGCTCGCTTCTTGATGGATGCAAGTCAACATCTATCCTCACCGAGAGCATCAACATCAACACCAGCTTCAGCTTAACAGGAGAAAAAGTGACCTATGAGCAAGCCACCTACACCATCATTCTTTCTGACGGCAAGCGCCTGCATGCAACCATTGTTTATCAATCTGACAATGTCGGCGCAGGCTTTACAACCTTCCGTCTTGCCATAGGCGCCTGACATCAGCTTCAACAAAAACACACTTTAAATGCAAAAAATCCGTATGTTAAATACGGATTTTTGTTTTTTGTGTTAAAAATTGGTTCTTGACTATTCTTGGCAAACTACCCTATTGTTTGTTGTTAGAGCAATTGTATTGCTCTTCCGGTCGTGGGCAAGCACTCCCCACATGTAGTATATACGGCAAACTATAATATTTTATTGTTTTATTCAAGCATTTTTTGTTTTATTGATAAAGTTGGACTATTGTGCTATAATTGTTTTAATTTCTCTAATCACACGAGGTTTCTATGGCACATAATACAAGGGAACAAGAGGTTATTGTTGTCAGACTTTTCAAATCCACTCTCACAGCAGGCATTATAGGTTCAATTTTATTTCTTCCTATAACATTTCTCTGCATTTATTTGAAAGGTGCAATCTTTTATTTCCTTGCTGGTCTGTTTGCTCTTTTAACATTAGTGGGCGTTGTTTGCATTATTGCTTATGCAAATTACAAAATAGAATTTGATGACAATCAATTCACTTATCGCAGTTGGTTCGGCAGAAAACATACTCTGCGCTTTGACGACATAACGGCTTGTAGCAAATTAAAAAAAGATGTCACGTTCTATGCTGGAAAAATTGCTATAAAAGTTTACGACCATGCGATAAATGCTAAAAAGTTTAAAAAGGTTGCAAAAAAACATTACAGTCTTAATCATGATGGTAGTGATATGCCCACAACAATAAAAAAAGATATTTTCAACAACCATGTAGAGCAACCCGAAGGCATCCTGATTGTGTTTGGCTTCATATTGGTTGTCATGATTGGATTTACTATTGCCATCGGTATTGACGGTGCTCCCCAAAAAATTACTGCTTTTGAAGAAAAAACTATAATCGCAGAAAGCTATGAAGTGGACAAAAACCACATAATTCTTTTTGATGAAAATGGTTATGAATATTGGATCGCTGATGACGAAGATTTGCACAACAAGAAAACATTCCTTCGCAAAGTAGAAGAAAAACAAGAGCTTAAGCTGTCGGTCGCACTTGTTGAAAGATATGGTGACTCACATTATACTGTGTCAAATATTGTTGTTGACAATGATAACTATATGTCATTTGAAACATGGTATACTAGCAATCAAAAATCAAATATCATTTTTGTCGGTGTATTTTTGGGCATGGATCTTTTTTTTCTGGCAATTTTCTGCTTTATAATTTATGTGGGAAGAAATCCCAACAAGTTCAGCGACAACACATTGCATATGTTTTTCGCGCGTGGAACAATACATCGCGATTAATTGTTGGGCGCAAAGCCTCAACACCAACAAAACCACTCTTTAAATGCAAAAAATCCGTATGTTAAATACGGATTTTTGTTTTTTGTGCTAAAAATTGGTTCTTGACTATTTTGGGCAAATTGCCCTATTGCTTTCCCTCTCTGTTATGCTCTTATTGTTTCAATTTGAGGAAGCTTTGTATACTTTTTGAAGAGACGGACAGGGTTGTAGACCTTTCTGTCAATGTGGTATGCGCTGGACAAGATTGTCACCTCTTCTGCGCCAATGCCCTTGATGATAGGGGCTGTAAACTTTGCGTTTTCCTTGGTGGTGTGTGAACGATTTTCAACCAAAATCTTGCCCATGGGGACGCCATTTTCAACAAGCCATTTGCTCATCATATCCCCTTCTGCCCTGCCAGCAATAGAGTTGGCGACACCACCAGTGACGATGATTTTGTCAAAGTCATCTGCCACAACCAGAGCTTTGTTGAGGCGTTCAAGCATGGCATCTGACAAGGTGCCATCATCGTTCATTCTGTTGCCCAAAACGACTAATACTTTCATTTTTCTCTCCTTTGTATATTATGCAAAAGTTTATTTTGTGTTTTGATCACTTCCCCGAAATGATCAGTCATTGTCGGGGAAATATTCTGTTTTGAGTGATGTGCAGTTGTTAAACACGAGGGTGCCGACATATGTGACATTGTCAAGTCCTTCAACTGCTTCAAGAGCCACACAGCCATTGAAGGCAAGGTCGCCAAGCTCTGTGACTGTGGTGGGAAGCTTGACCAGCTTCAGTGCGCTACAGCCACTAAATGTTGATGCCTCGATGCTTTCAATTTGTGTCTTTGTAAGGTCAACGTTTTCCATAGTGCTACAACCATAGAATGCGTATGTTCCAATTGCTTTGAGATCTGTTGCAAGGCTGAAATCAACGCCATTCAAGCTGACGCAACCATAGAATGCCTTTTTGCCGACTGACTCGACATTGGGGAATGCGTTGGTGGGAGCATAGATTGCATCCACTGTCACGTCATAGACGTGTTGCACAACGTAGTCATAGTTGTCATATCCAAAGACGTCTGCGAGAGGGCCTTGGAATTCTCTGAGTGAGCTGGGCAGATAGATTGTTCTCATACCCTGGTCAAATGCCATTGAGAATGCTTGGTCTGCAACACCAACGAGGGTGTAATTGTATTCGTAAGCAAATGCCTCTTCTGTTGCATCAACCTTTCCGTTGATTGCCTCGGGGATTGCCAATGTGTTGTTTTCAATTGAGTAAACAACGCCTGCATTGATGACTGCACTGCCTGTATAGTAAGCATAGGTGATGACGGGATTGTCATAGTTGTCAAAGGCAAATGTGCTTGCTCTATCGCCTGTATTGCCCGTGTGGAACTTGACATTCTTGCCAGCAAGATGCTCTTCTGCGTATCCACGGAAATACTCGGTGTCGGGCAATGAGATTTCACCATTGTAGTCTGCAAAGACATCTGCGCCCAGCTTGACAGCCAGCTCATATGTTGCGTCAACATCCACATCTTCGCCATCAATAGTCTTGCTGTATGTGATTGTTGCAGGCACTGTGATAAGCTCTCTGCCTGTGCTTGTGAGGCCAGAAATTGTCACCTCGCCAATGTATTTTGCTTGTTTTGCTGACAGTGTCACATCAGCCTCAGTAAGACCACAATCAACAACCTCTGCCACTGTAAATGAACGGACCTGTTTGAGTGATGTACAGCCCATAAATGCCTCATTG
>JAFWBH010000046.1 GCA_017507205.1 Clostridia bacterium | reverse complement strand
CTTAGGAGGGGACTGTTATATCCATTTAACTATGCAGGCGTATATGTTTTATTTGCAAGATGATTATATCCCATTTTTGTTGGGTATGTCAAGAAAAGAGCAGGGCAGATGTGTGAAATCTGCCCCTGTTTTTTGTGAAATGTAAGATTGTTGGTTTGTTGTTTGGTATACGGCTTTATGTTATTTCAGGGTGCCATGTGAGAGAATGGGCATAATTGTGTCGTCAATCATTTTGTCAATTTGGTCATCAGTCATTTGCTCAAATATGGCGCGTAGTCCAAGGAAATTGGATATGCCCATAAGTGCGTAGGCGAGAGTGGTGTAGTCCTCGGTGGCAATCTCCTCTTTGGCTGATTGAAGCCCATAGATGTAGCTTTTTGCAAAGGATACATAGTAATCATGGAACATCTTTTCATCAATTGAAAGGCTACCCCAGATGACCTTGTAGACGGTTGGATTGCACACGGCATACTTGACAAAGCATTTTATGCCTCGGCGCTCCTTTTCATATCTGGTGGTGCAGTGGCGAATGCTGTCTGCGAGAAGGTCCTTGATTTCAGCCTGATATTTGTCCAAAAGACAGCGATAGACATCGGTTTTTGTGGCAAAATAAATATAAAAGGTGCCCACTGCTGTATGGGCATGCTTGCAGATGTCAGCAACAGATGTGTCATAAAAGCCCTTTTCTGCAAAAAGCTCCTCTGCAGACGCCACAAGCACTTCCATTTTGTGCTGACCTATTTTGGTTTTTGGGGAAGTGTAGCCCTTTTCAATGTCCTTTGTCATCTTGCCACCTTTTGAATTTTGGTGAATACATTATACAGTATGAAAACGAAAATTTCAATATCCGAGGTATTTTTCCGTTGATTTTTTGGCAAAATTATATAGAAATCCGTAGGATTTCCCCTTGAGAGAAAAAGATTTTTAAAATTGGGTCTTGAAATGGGGTTGAAGATAGTATATAATAGAATTAACCAAAGATGTGAACAATATTCATATTTTGACAATCTTTGACAAATTTGGAGGAAAATTAAAATGACATTTGATGAGCTGAAGGTCGGACAAAGGGCATCTGTGCAAAAGACCTTTACGGCGGCAGACGTGACAGCCTTTGCTGGCATCAGTCTTGACGTCAATCCCATCCATATGAGTGATGAGTATGCAAAGGGCAGTGTTTTTGGAAGAAGAGTTGTCCACGGCATTTTGACATCAGGCCTCATATCAGCAGTTCTTGCCAACCAGCTTCCTGGACCCGGCACAATTTATCTTGGTCAAGAGCTTCGCTTCACAGCTCCCGTATATCTCGGTGACGATGTGAAGGCAGAGGTTGAAATTGCTGAAATTCGTGAAGATAAAAAGATCATCAAGCTGAACACCACTTGCACAAAGCAAGACGGCACAGTGGTCATCACTGGTGTGGCGACAGTCAAATTTAACGGATAAGGGAGGATATATGGCTGAATTCAAATCAATTCTGTTTGAGCAGATGATAAAAGAATTTGCTGAAAAGGAAGTGAAGCCCCTTGCTCAAGAAATTGACGAGCAGGAACGCTTCCCGCTTGAAACAGTTGAAAAAATGGCAAGGCTTGGTCTTTTGGGCATTATTATCCCAAGAGAGTATGGTGGTGCAGGTGGAAATTATCCCATGTACATCAAGGCCGTTGAAGAGCTTTCCAAGCACTGTGCAACCACAGGCGTTGTTCTGTCTGGACATACATCACTTTGCGTAGCACCGATTCTTGAATATGGCACGGAGGATCAAAAAAAGAGATATCTTCCTCATCTCGCCACAGGCAAGAAGCTCGGTGCTTTTGCTTTGACAGAGCCAAACGCAGGCACAGACGCAAGCAACCAACAGACACGCGCCATTGAAAAGGATGATCATTATCTTCTCAACGGAAGCAAAATCTTCATCACCAATGCTGGATATGCCAGTGTCTATATTGTTATTGCAGTGACAGGCTTTGGTCCAAAGGGCCCTGAAATGTCAGCATTCATCGTTGACGGAGATATGGAAGGCTTCACCGTTGGAAAGAAGGAAAAGAAGATGGGCATACGTGGCTCAGCAACCTGTGAGCTTATTTTTGAAAATGTCAAGGTGCCAAAGGAGAATATGCTCGGCAAGCGTGGAGATGGCTTCAAGATTGCAATGAAAACCCTTGACGGTGGCCGTATTGGCATTGCAGCACAAGCCCTTGGCATTGCAGAAGGGGCACTTGAAACAACCATTTCGTATGTTAAAAGCAGGAAACAGTTTGGAAAGCCCATTTCAGCATTCCAAAACACACAGTTTGTTCTTGCCGACCTTGCCACCAAGATTGAGGCATCAAGGCTGTTGGTGTATTCAGCAACAGACGCAAAGCAAAACAAGCTCCCCACCCTTTCAGTGAAGGCAGCACAAGCCAAGCTGTTTGCAGCAGAAACTGCAATGGAAGTGACCACAAAATGTGTCCAGCTCCATGGTGGCTATGGCTACACACGTGAGTATCCCGTTGAAAGAATGATGAGAGATGCAAAGATAACTGAAATCTATGAGGGAACAAGTGAGGTTCAACGCATGGTCATTTCAGGCGCATTGCTCAAAAAGTGAGGTGGATGATGAAAATTATTGTATGTATAAAGCAGGTTCCAAACACCACAGAAATCAAAATTGATCCAGTCACCAACACATTGAAGCGTGACGGTGTGCCAAGCATCATCAACCCCGATGATAAAACAGCAATCGAGGTGGCACTCCAGCTGAAAGAAAGGTGTGGCGCAGAGGTGACAGTTATCACAATGGGCCCCACTCAAGCA
Source organism: Clostridia bacterium (assembly GCA_017507205.1). Classification (GTDB taxonomy): domain Bacteria; phylum Bacillota; class Clostridia; order Christensenellales; family CAG-917; genus RGIG4097. The sequence continues at coordinate 1,592 of JAFWBH010000046.1, read as the reverse complement.
GAAAAGGCACTCCGTGAAGCACTGGCAATGGGCTGTGACAATGCTTATCTTTTGACAGACAGAGCATTTGCAGGCAGTGATACTCTTGCAACATCAACAATCATTGCATCTGCAATCAGAAAGCTGGGTGCAGATATTGTCCTCTGTGGCAGACAAGCAATTGATGGAGATACAGCACAGGTTGGCCCTCAAATCGCAGAGCATCTTGACATCCCTCAAATCACCTACGTTTCAGCAGTTGAATATGACGGAGAAAGAGAGGTCCTCGTGGTCAGACGACAATTTGAGGATAGATATCAAACACTTGAGGTCAAGGGACAATGCCTTTTGACAATCCTTTCAAACCTTTGCACTCCCAGATATATGAATGCTTGGGATATGGTGGCACAGGATCAAAAGGAAATTGGCATCATTACATTCAAAGACCTTGAGCTTGACAAGGCACATATCGGACTTGGTGGCTCACCTACAAAGGTCAAGTCAACTGCAACAAAGCAATTTGACAAAACCATTGAAACTCTTGAGCTTGACCCCGAGTCAGCAGCACGTGCAATCGTTGACAGCTTGAAAGCACGTCATCTCATATAGGAGGAAGCAGATATGGCAAAGAATATTTGGGTATTTTGTGAACAACGTGATGGCGAGCTTCAAGATGTTGCAATAGAGCTTTTGGGCGTTGCCCGTGAGCTTGCTGACAAGGTTGGCGAAAGGGTGGTGGCACTTCTTCTTGGTCACGGCATTTCTGACAAGGCAAAGGAGCTTGTCGGCTATGGCGCAGACGAGGTGAGAGTGGTTGACCACAAAAATCTTGACAAATACATCACAGAATATTACGCACAAGCAGTGACACAAATCGTCAAGGCAAATGATCCTTCTGTGGTGCTTTTTGGTGCAACAAGCATTGGCAGGGATCTCGCCCCTAGACTTTCAGCAAGACTTTGGACAGGTCTTACAGCAGACTGCACAAAGCTTGAAATGGACGACAACGGCAATCTTATGATGACAAGACCTGCATTTGGTGGAAACCTCTTTGCAACAATCATCTGTCCCGACCATCGTCCTCAAATGTCAACAGTCCGTCCCGGTGTCATGAAGAAGCCTGCATTTGACAAGGCAAGAAGGGGTGAAATCATCAACGAGGAAATCAAGTGGGATGACAGCAAGGCTGTTGTCAAAATCGTTGAAGAGGTCAAGGAAGAAAAGACTGTTGAAAAGATTGAGTCAGCCAAGATTTTGGTGTCCTGTGGACGTGGCGTAAAGGATTTGAAGCCTGCATACCAAGTGGCAAAGAAGCTTAAGGGCACAGTGTCCTGCTCACGCTGTCTTGTTGACACAGGTGTTCTTGATCATCAAAGACAGGTCGGTCAAACAGGAAAGACAGTCCGTCCTGACGCATATCTTGCATTTGGCATCAGTGGAGCAATTCAGCACCTTGCCGGCATGGAAGAGGCAGAATATATTGTTGCAGTCAACGTAGACAAGACAGCCCCCATCTTTAAGGTGGCAAATCTTGGCATAGTTGCAGACGCAGTTGAGGTCATGAAGCACCTTGACAAAATGCTTTAAAGCTGGATAGAGTCAACTCTTAGGAG
>JAFWBH010000045.1 GCA_017507205.1 Clostridia bacterium | reverse complement strand
TTAGACTCACATATTGTGCTTCATCAGAAAGCCCCACAGAAACCAAGTGGTATAACACCTTCAAGGACAACTTCATCAACCTTATGAAGGGCACAAAGCTTGAAGGCAAGTTTGAATATGACTCAAACTTCACACTTGGCAACACCTTCGGTGACAAGATTAGTGGTGGCGAATGTGACACAGCATGGGGCTTCGGTTGGAACGGTGGCGTCCTTGATCCTTACGGTCTCTTCGAAGTTTATGTTGATGCATCATACAACAGTGATGGCTATCAATATGACAGTTGGGTTGATTGGGATCTTGTTGACCTCACACTCACACTTGATTATGACTATGAAACAGGCAAAAATGATGCAACAGAATACACATATTCAGTTACAGAATGGGCATGTCTCCTCTTCGGTAATCCTGACTACTGTGAAGAACTCGGACAAAAGTGGACATTCGGCAATGTTCCAGATGCAGTCCGTAGCCAAATTCTTGCAGCACTTGAAGAAGTAGTTCTTCTTAACTACACAACAATTCCTATGATGAATGAAGGTAGTGTCCAACTCAAGTCATACAAGATCAACTATGGTCAAGAAGATTACATCTATGGTGTTGGTCGTGGCGGTATCCGTTACACAACATACAACTACACAGATGCAGAATGGGATGCATACCTCAAAGAGGTTGGCGGAACACTCACTTATTAATCCATGACTGAATAAAAACAAAAAGAGAGACTTCGGTCTCTCTTTTTTGTTACAACTACTACAATATAAAAAAATATGGTATGCCATATTACTTGCCAAAAGTGATATTGTAGAGTATAATTGTACAGAATAGGCGCGTGTGCGTGTGCGCACGTCGCGCGCATAGAATCAAACATAACAAAAGTAAAATATAATATAAATAAATAGGGAGGTACAGCGCTATATGTATATGTTTAAATACATATTAAAAAGACTTGGCTTGTTGGTGTTTACATATGCAGCAATTTTGCTTATTTGCTTTACATTGATAAAGTTGTTGCCATTGCCTGACATCAAATCATTTGGCCAAGATGCAAATCTTATAGAAATGCGCCGAGAACTTCTGGGTTACAACAAGCCGATTATAGAACAATTCGGCATATTCTTAAAAGCAGTCTTTACTAGATGGGACTGGGGCGTTGGCGAACAAATTTATCGCGGACAAGAGGTCGCAGATGTCTTTGCATCAAAAGTTCCTGCTACAGTATTGCTTAATATCTACACAACAATAATCGCAGTGCCTATTGGTCTTGGCTTTGGTATTTTCGCTGCATTGCGCAAAAATAAAATAGAAGATCACATTATCTCGACAGGCGTTATGATTATGGTTTCAGTGCCATCATATGTCTATGCATTTTTGGTGCAATATGTTTTCTGCTTTAAGCTTGGTTGGTTTCCCTTCCAAATGGAAGCATCCACAGACTACTTGTCCTGGAGCATGTTTGTATCAATGTGTCCCGCAATTTTGTCATTGTCATTTGGCACAATTGCTGGCTATACAAGAGGCACAAGAGCAGAGCTTTCAGAAGTGCTCACCAATGAATTTATGCTCCTTGCAAGGACAAAAGGTCTCACAAAATCACAGGCAGTTATGCGCCACGCAATGAGAAATGCGATGGTTGTCATTTTCCCATCAATTTTGGCTGAGTTCATTGGTGTTCTCGCAGGATCTGTTGTCATTGAAAGAATTTTCTCAATACCTGGACTTGGTGGTCTCTATATTGATGCAATCAACAATATCGACTATAACTTCTTTATGATGCTTACAGCATTCTATTCATTTATTGGTCTTTTGGCCAATATCGTGCTTGATATAAGCATAAGCATCATCGATCCTAGAATTAGAATGGGGGCAAGATAATGAAAACTGAAGATTTGAATAATAAGAAATTTCCAGCTGGCAGTTTTGAATTTGCCCAGATGGACGCAACAATACACGACAAGAAGTTTGACACAAAGCCCGTTGGATCATTTCAAAGTGCTATGCGCCGTTTTGCCAAGAACAAAAGCTCTATTGTTGCAGGTGTAATTATAGTATTGTTAATCCTGTTTGCAATCATTGGCGTTGAGGTTTCTCACTACGAAGTGGATTTTGTTGACAAGGATTACACGAACTATCTCCCCAAAGTGCATGGCCTTGAGTGGATTGGCTGGGATGGTTCAAGAAAGGTGACAATTACTGAAGCAGAGTATTGGTCATATGTGGCAATGGCAAAAGAAACGGGTCATAATCCAATTCTTGAAGTCTATGATCACTATGACATAGAAACTGTGTATGGAAAACTGAAGCAAAAGAAACATTTTTATGATGTAAAAATCGATACATATGCAACAGCAGGCAACATGTTTAAAACTGTTACTGATGAAGAATACGCAGCAATTCAAAAGTATCAAGATGAGCACAACATCCAAATTATCTATCCTGCATTCCCAGTTGCTTCAAAGGATCAAGCAGCATCACTTGACCAATACAATGCAAATATGTGGTATGAAATTCTTGACACAAAAGGAGTCAAAAAAGGCATTCCAGTAGGTGTCAAAGAAGACAGATCAGATGTTGATTTTGTTGCAAAGTATATTGCGTTTAGAGGATATGATGAGGCAACAGGACTCCCTCGTGATGGTTATACCAGCAAAATGACCATTGAAGAAGGAGAACGCCAATATGAATATGGCATTCGTAAGCAAAACAGTTGGTATATCCGTGTCAATGCATACGACTACTTCACATACAAATACGGCAATGAGCCAGAATTCTGGTTTGGCACAAACCAATATGGTCAAGACGTGTTCACACGACTTGCTGCTGGTGCCAGATTCTCATTGCTTCTTGCAGTATGTGTTGCAACGATCAACTTTGTTGTGGGTGCAATAATCGGTTGTCTTGAAGGATACTATGGTGGAGTTTTCGATATTACAATGCAACGTATTGTCGAAATTCTCAGCCGTTTGCCCAGTTATGCGGTATTCACATTGTTCAACTTACACTTGGCACACAAGATTGGAGCAATACCCAGCCTGATGTTCGCATTTATCGTCACTGGATGGATTGGACCATCAGAAACACTGCGTATGCAATTCTACCGTTTCAAGAATCAAGAATATGTTCTTGCAGCGCGCACTCTTGGTGCAAGAGATGGAAGACTTATGTTCAAGCATATTTTGCCAAACGCAATTGGAACGGTTATTACATCGAGCGTGTTGGCAATTCCTGGTGTTATAGGCGCAGAATCAACATTGTCATACCTGAACATCGTCAACCTTAACTCAGACAAGATTACATCTGTTGGAACATTGTTGTCTGGTGGACAAGCAGTTATGCAGTCATATCCTCACATCATCTTGTTCCCAGCACTATTCCTTTCGTTGTTGATGATTTGCTTCAACCTGTTTGGTAATGGTCTGAGAGATGCATTCAACCCACAACTCAGAGGAACGGAGGGCTAAGCAATGGAAAAGAAATTAGAAGTTAACAACCTCAGAATATCATTCCGTACAGATGCTGGCAAAGTTCAAGCTGTTCGTGGAATAGATTTTGATCTTTATAAAGGCGAAACACTTGCAATCGTTGGTGAATCTGGCTCTGGTAAGTCAGTCACCAACAAGGCAATCATTGGCATTTCAGCAGGAAATGCAATCGTTGAAAGTGGTGAGATTATTTATGATGGAATGGATCTCCTTCAAATCAGTGAAGAGGAATTCCACAAGCTCCGTGGCGACAAGATTGCAATGATCTTCCAAGATCCCTTGTCAGCACTTGATCCCATCAACCGTATTGGTATGCAGCTCACCGAGGCAATGATTCTCAAAAATCGTGCAAATCGTCGTGAGTCAAGAAGATTGTTCAACACCACCATCAAACGCCTTTGTAATGCGATAAATGGTGCAATGGGTGTTGATGCAAGCTCTGAAGAGGGCAAGGCAAACCGTCAAAAAGCTGTTGATTTCAACACCTTCGAAAAGCTTCATCTTAAGCTTGAATCTGAATACAACGAGGCAAAGACAAATGCAAATCTTGCAATTGAATACATTGAGGACTTGCTTTTCCACATTGAGAAGCATGCAGTCAGCGATTTCAATTCAGAAAAATTGCAGATTGTCAGCGCAGTGAGAAAATCTGTTCACGAATATGTTTGTGATCCTATCATTTTTGACCTTGCTGACGCATTCAAGGAAGCATCAAAGGGTTGTGTCAAGGCAAAGGATTATACACCCTGTGTTGAGCCTTTGAACAACATCCTTGCAGAGCTTAAAAAGGGCGTAGACAAGATTTCTCCCAACTACTTTGCACTGGCATATTTCCTCACATTCGGCACAGATGAGTTGCCCGAAATGCCCACAGAAGAGCTGAACAAGTTCTTGCGCAAATATCTTGATGAGAAATTTATGCTTGCATTCATCGAGGACGCAAAGAAGGGATTGATTTACTCACGCAATGTGTCAATTGAAAATCAACAAAAAACAATTGATCTTATTGAGTCACTTCGTCCTGTGTTCGAGAATGAAACACTTGACAAGAAGGTCTGCAAAGACACAGCAAACGAAATAATCGCATCAGTTGAAGCATCAATTGACAGACTTGCTCTCGTCAAAAATTCAACTGCATACACATTTAAGTCAAGCCTTACACGTGCAATCAAGAACTACTTTAATGCTGGTCCTTCAAACGCAAAGGAAGAAAAACGCTATGCCAAGGAAAAGGCAAAGTGGGACAAGATTGTCGCAAAGGGCAAGACACCTGACTATACTGTCGTGCCTGCCAAGATAATTGATCTTGAAATGTCAAGAGAAAATATTTTGCAAGTTATAGACAAGCTTACACAAACCTTCAAAAAGGCAATTAGCAACAAGGATAGCTATGATGCAGACGCAGAAGCAGTTGCACTCATTGATTTCTTCAAGGAAAAGGCGCAAGCTGTTGCATATCGTGTCACAAAGAAGATCGCAAAGAGCAGAGCACTCAAGCTTATGGAAGAGGTTGGCATCCCTGAACCTAAGAAGAGATATCGTCAATATCCCTTCCAATTCTCAGGTGGTATGCGTCAACGTATCGTCATTGCAATTGCACTTGCTGCAAACCCTGACATCCTCATCTGTGACGAGCCTACAACAGCTCTTGACGTGACAATCCAAGCACAAATTCTTGAGCTCATCAACAAGATCAAGAAGGAAAGAAACCTTTCAGTTATCTTC
>JAFWBH010000044.1 GCA_017507205.1 Clostridia bacterium | reverse complement strand
TCTTGCCGGAGTTAATGGTGCTATTATCACCGAAACCGATTTGATTGGCAGGGAGCTTGAAGGTGGAAAAAGCTATTATTTGCCATCTGTTGATGGGTTGAATGTTCAAACAACATTAGATGCACGCATTCAGAGAATTGTTGAAGGCGTAGTTGAAAAAGCAGTGTCACTATACAATCCAAAAGCAGTGGCTTGTCTTGTGATGGATTATACAAATGGTGAAATAATTTCTCTTGCAGAATATCCGTCATTTGATTTGAATAATGTGCCACGAGATAATCTAGAAAAGCTTTTTTCAGCATCAAAAAGCATGCTCGTTTCATCGGTTTATGAGCCTGGTTCAACATTTAAGATTCTGACTGCTGCCTCAGCACTAGATTTGGGGGTTATGTCAACCTCAAATAGATTTTATTGTTCAGGGTCGAGGGTTGTTGACGGCAAAAAAATACGTTGCTGGAAAACAAAAGGACACGGATCAATTGACTATGGTCAAGGGGTAGAAAGCAGCTGCAATTGTGTGTTTATGGATAGTGCGCTTGCAATGGGGACAGATAGATTTTACGCCTATCTGAAAAATTTTGGTCTAAAATCAAAAACCGGTGTTGATATGGTGGGGGAAACAAGTGGATTGTTCATTGCACAGGATCTGGTAAAAACAGTTGACCTTGCTCGTATTGGTTTTGGTCAAGCAGTTGCCGTGACACCAATTGGTATGATGAGTGCTTGTTCTGCAGTTATCAATGGTGGAAAAACAATATCACCACATCTTGTGAAAGGTATTGCTGACAAAAAAGGCAAAAGTATTGATGATATTTATGCAATGAAGGAAAGTAAAAGTGTCATCAAAGAAGATACATCGGCAACAATGAGAGGATTGCTTGAAAGGGTTGTCAGCAATGGAAGTGGAAAAGGAGCAGGTGTCAATGGTTATTCAATTGCTGGAAAAACTGGCACTGCGCAAAAATATGAAAATGGTTCCATTGCCCAAGGGAAGTATATATCGTCATTTTTGGGCTTTTCCCTTGAAAATACGGCTCCGTTTGGAGTGCTTATGATTGTCGATGAGCCAAAGGGCTATGTATATTATGGCTCGTTGGTTGCAGCACCACTTGTTGGTGATATTTATAGGAGTATTTTTGACTTGCTTCAAGTGCCAAAGTCTAACGATATTGACATAGAAAGCAGTTTTGACCCTGAAAATATAGATGAATATATTGATTTCGTAGAGCAGTAATATGTGTGCTTTCAATACAATTTAATTGCAAATATTTTCTGTTTATGACTACTTTTGCGTTCCTATTGACCGAGTTAGATACACTTATTAAAATAAGTGTACAAAACACATCTGGAGGCAAAGTATGATACTTTCAAATTTACTTCATGGATTGAATATTTTAAGCACAAATGTTGACCTCGGCACAGAAATCAAGGATATAAAAATCAACTCGCATTTGGTAGAGGACGGCGATGTTTTCATTTGCATGAAGGGTGTAAGAGATGACGGGAACAAATATCTTGCTGACATCAAAAAAAGCTTTGTTGCCATCACTGAAAATGTGCCCAATTTAGATATAAAATATGTTCAGGTTGAAGACGCAAGGCTGGCATACTCTCTTATTTCGTCAAACTATTTTGCCAACCCACTCAAAGAAATGAAGTTCGTTGCCATTGTTGGCACAAATGGCAAAACATCAACGGCACATTATATCAATTCAATTCTGTCAACCTGTGGTTATAAAACTGGGTTGATTGGAACAGAAGGCCATTTTATTCTAGGGGAGAAGGTGTCCCATAGCCTTACAACTCCTGACCCCTATGAAATGAATTCTTTGCTTTTCAAAATGAGAGCAAAGGGCGTTGAAATTGTCATAAGTGAGGTAAGTGCCCATGCCATTTTTCTCAAGAAAGTTGACGGTATCAAGGCAGATATTGCCGTGTTGACCAATATTTCACAGGACCATTTGGACTTTTTCAAGGATTATCAGCATTATGAGCAGGTAAAGCTTGGATATTTCAACGAACAAAATGTTGGCACTGCCATTGTCAACATAGATGACATAGCAGGCAAGAGGCTGGCATCGCAGATTGAAAAAACCGATATAAAGCTGGTCACATACGGGCTTAACAATCCAGCAGATTGCTTTGCAATTGATGTATATGAAGGCATTGATGGCATTCATTTTGTCGCCAATCTTTGTGATGATTTGGTGGATATTCGATCATCCCTGTATGGTGAATTTAATGTCTACAACCTACTTGCTGCGCTTTCAGTTTGCGCAGAATTGGGGATAGAGGTTGAGGCACTTGCAAAAGCAGTCAGAAAGGTGAGAACTGTCAAGGGGCGTTTCAGTGTTTTGCGTGCAGAAAAGGGCACCATAATCATAGATTATGCACACACTCCGGATGGCTTACAGCAACTGCTGTCAACAGCAAGAACAATTACAAAATCACGCTTGATTACAGTTTTCGGATGTGGTGGAGAACGCGACAGCACAAAGCGAGCCTTAATGGGTGAGATTGCAGAAAATTGCAGCGATTATGTTGTTGTGACAACAGACAATCCTCGCAGTGAAAATGTTGAGCATATACTGGGAGATATTGAGAGAGGATTTGCTGGAAGAAATTATAAGTGTATACCTGACAGAACAGAGGCAATAATACACGCAATCAATGAAATGCTTGAAGGTGATACTGTCGTAATAGCAGGCAAGGGAAACGAGGAATACCTTGAAGTCAAGGGAAAGAGAATTCCGTATAGTGATTTTGACATCGCAAGAAGATGGGGACAGGCAAAATGACCCCCGTCCTCATTCTATTTCTTTATTTTGTTGGTGCGTTTATTTTGTCGGCTTCAATCGCTTTGCCCATTATAAAAGGGTTGAAGCGACTTCGTGCAGGACAAAACATATTAGAATATGTAGTGCAACATGAGGCAAAGGCAGGCACTCCAACTATGGGTGGAATAATATTTATTATTCCAATTGTAATCGTTTGTTTGATTGAGTTTACACCAGTATCGCTTGTGGCAATGAGCTTGACTCTTGGCTTTGGTCTTGTTGGCTTTCTTGATGATTTCATTAAAATCAAATTTGGCAGAAATCTGGGACTAAAGGCATATCAAAAGGTGATTGCACAGCTTGGACTCAGTGCAATAGGCGCATATTTTGTTTTTGCCTCGAAGCATATAGGGACAGGGGTAAATATTCCATATGTCGGAGAAATTGATTTCAGCTGGGGAATCATTCCGTTTGTAATGCTAATCTACATTGCCACAACCAATTCTGTTAATTTGACAGATGGTATTGATGGTCTTGCAGGGATAACCTCTGTTGGCTATTTTGTTGTTTTTGCAATTATCTTGATGCTACAATATTTTTCAAAGAATGGCACCAATCCAGAGGACGCAGAGCAGTTGTTTTCCTTGACGGCAATATCTGTATCTGCTGTTGGTGGGATTCTTGGTTATTTAATTTTCAATATGTCGCCTGCAAGGGTGTTTATGGGAGATACTGGCTCGTTGGCTCTTGGTGCTACGGTTGCAAGTGTCGCTGTTATGAGCAAAAATCCACTATTTATTGCCACAATAGGCATAATGTTTGTATGGTCAAGCATATCTGTTATAGTGCAAGTTCTTTACTTCAAAATTACAAAAAAACGTGTTTTTTTGATGGCACCATTTCATCATCATCTTGAGATGAAAGGGATGAGTGAAAGTCGAATCGGAATTTTATATTTGGCGTTGACATTGATTGGTGGTGCAGTGAGTCTTGTCTTGGCAGAGGGAATATGAATCTTTTAGGAAAAAATGTGGTTATTTA
>JAFWBH010000043.1 GCA_017507205.1 Clostridia bacterium | reverse complement strand
TGCGTTATATGTTTCTATAATTTATTATATAGTATAATAGAAATATGTCAAGAATTTTTTTGTATATTTTTGTATTTTTTTAAAATTTTTAATTTACAAAGTAAATTAAATGCTTTTCCTTAAAATTTTTGCTCCAAGATTGCTGAATATTTTTTCAATATTTTCATATCCACGATCAATATATTGCACTCCCTCTACGATTGTCTTGCCCTCTGCCTTAAGCCCTGCCACTACAAGTCCTGCTCCACCTCGCAAATCAGAAGCAACAACATTGGCACCCTTAAGGCTTGAGCATCCAACCATCAAGTTGTCCTTTGAGGTCACAATTTCTGCTCCCATTTTTTTAAGCTCATTTGCGTATAAAAATCTATTCTCAAAGACCTTTTCTTCAACAACACAATTCCCTGCTCCTTGACATAATACAGCAGTGACAATGGGTTGTAGATCGGTTGGAAATTTTGGATAAGGGCCACTTGATACATTAAAGGAATCAATGTCACCAGTGCTTTCTACTACAATACCGTCCAGCGAGCTCGCAATTTGAATTTTTGGAGAAATAAGCTTTGTCACCAAAGCCCCCAAGTGATTTATCTCACAATGCTCAATTTCAACGCAACCACCGGTGAGTGCAGTTGCCAAAATAATTGTGCCTGCAACAATCCTATCCGTCACAGGCTTAATAATTGCACCATGCAGCTCATCTACACCAGCAATTTTAATCACTGAAGTGCCTGCCCCTTTAATTTTTGCACCCATTGCGTTGAGCATTTCACAAAATGACACAACCTCTGGCTCTCTTGCAACGCCAATCAAAGTTGTTTCACCCACAGCCTTGACTGAAGCTGAAATTAAATTTTCTGTTGCACCTACACTAGGGTATCTCAGCACTATCTCTGCACCTCTCAATCGATCAGCATGACAACGAACAGAATTGTCCAAAACTTCAATTTTGGCTCCTAGCTTTTCAAGTCCATCTAGATGAATATCTATTGGTCGTGCTCCGATTTTGCATCCACCTGGCAAATGCAGTTTGACATCTCCAACCTCAACCAGCAATGGACCGAGCATAAAAATTGACGACCTCATTACATTGGCAAGGGCCTCTGGAATATGGTTGTTCTGCACAGCTCCCGATGCCACAATATCTCTACCCTGCCAAATTGTATTCACTGAGAGTATTTCTCTGATTTTAAACATATTGTCAATGTCGGTGATGAAGGGACAATCTTTGATTGTCACCTCATCTTTTGTCAGCATTGCCCCTGCAAGCATGGGTAAAACTGCGTTTTTTGCTGAATAAACACTCGTTTTGCCATTCAAACACTGACCACCAATTATTTCAAGCACTTCTTTTTTCATAACTCAACTCCATATTGTTCATCCAGCTTAGAATACCAGCCTTTGATTGTCTTGATATATTCATCAGAACACCCAGCGACAACATATACGCCACAAGTGAGCTTCCACCTGCACTAATAAACGGCAGTGGCAAGCCCGTCGGTGGTATTGCGCCACAAACAACAGCAATATTTAATGCTGTTTGCACTGCAATCACTGCACTTATGCCCGTTGCTACATAGCAAGAAAATCTGTCTTTAGCTCTGCTGGCTATAATAAATCCTTTTATGACAACAAATAAAAAAATTGCAACCAATAGCAATATGCCCACAAGCCCCGTTTCCTCACCTATTACAGAAAGAATAAAATCACTTTCTGCAAAGGGCAAAAACAAGAACTTTTGTCTTGAATTGCCGATGCCCACGCCGAACAATCCACCGGAGCCTAGGGCGTAATATGATTGAATCAGCTGATAACCCTCATCAAGAGGAGATGCCCAAGGATCAACAAATGCAAAAAGTCGTCTTATACGATATGGCTCGGCAAGAATAAGCGCTACGCCTGCGCCAAGCAGTGGAATGCCCAGCATAAGCAGATGCCTAATTTTTGCTCCACCAACAAAAATCATAATTATTGTCACAAGCAAAACACAGATTGTGATTGACATATTTGGCTCCAACAAAAGCAACACTGCAACCACTCCACCTACTGCAAACAGTCCGAGCATTTTGAAAAATTTGTCTACCCCTCTATCAGCCATAAGCTTTGCAAGAAAAATAACCATGCCAAATTTTGCATATTCGCTGGGTTGAATTGTAAAAAAACCAAGATTAAGCCATCGTTTTGCCCCATAGCTCTCTACGCCCAAAACAGGCACAAATACAAGTCCCAGCAAAATCAATGAGCATATGTAAACATAAATTGAGGCTTTTTTGATTTTGTCAATATCTACAAATGCCACTGCAAACATTAAAATTACACCCAAAAAAAGTGCTACTGCTTGTGTTTTCACGTAGTGAAAAGCATCTCCCAACTGAACCTCTGCAGAATATGATGACGCATCATAAATAAACAAAAGCCCCAGGACTGACAAAATGATGCCAGCCACGCCGATGGATATGTCAAAATTTAAAGCCTTATGTTTCATCTCAGAGCTTTGACCAGCTTGTCAAAATGTCTGCCACGTTCTTCGTAATTAGAATAGCAATCAAAGCTTTTACTGGCAGGAGAAAACAATAAATTTTTTGCCTCAAAAGTCTTTGCCAGCTCAAAGCCTAATTTGGTTGCTTCTTCAAGATTTTCAGCCTCATCAATTTGTATGCCATACTTTCTTGCAGATGCCAATATATCCTTTTTGTTTTCACCAAAAGCAACAACTCGGACCACTTTTTTGTCAAGAGTAGAAAACAATTCATCAAACTGCTCTTTTCTTTTTGCGCCACCTACAAGCAAAACTGTGTCACCCACCATCGCAGTAATTGCCGAAATGGTAGAAGAGATATTGGTCGCCTTGCTATCATTGAAAATGCTTATGCCAAAAAGCTCCGAGACCTTTGTTCTGCGAAATTGTGGTCTTGAAAAATTGCATAAGGATGAAGAAATGGTATATCTGCTTATGCCCTTATGCATTGTCACTGCCACTGCTGCAAGCACATTTTCAAGCTCGACACCCTTTAAGTCCAGCTCACCGACCTCAACAATTGGCATGCCCTTGTAGCAAACAAAGCCAGACGATAAATATGTTCCATCAACAGGTTTATTTAAGCTAAATGGCACCTTTTTTGCCTTCATATATGGCACCAGCTTGGCAATATTTTCATCTTCAGCATTGTATACAATAACATCACATTCACACTGATGTATAAAAATATTGGACTTGGCGCTTATATACCTTTCAAGAGTTTCGTGCCTCTCTAAATGATCAGGCTTGATGTTTAACAAAACGGCATAATTAGGTGAAAAGTTTCTTACGCTTTCAAGCTGAAAGCTTGACACCTCAACAACTGCAATATCAAGAGCATCAAGACGATCTGCAATTGATGAAAATGCCACACCAATATTGCCAACTGCATAAGAATTCAGCTGTGCGCTTTTTAAAATGTGGTCTATAAGCTTTACTGTCGTAGTTTTGCCGTTTGTGCCAGTGACAGCAATCTGCTCACCCTGACAGCATTCAGACGCAAGCTCAATTTCACTGACCACCAGCTTCCCTTCAAGACGTGCATCAAGCACATATGGATTTCCAGATGGTATTCCAGGACTCAGCACAATAACATCTGCCCTTGCAAACACTCCCGATGAGGAGGTTGTATGTGGACGAGCATTATCATCATAAATCATAACTCTGCCACCCTTTTCTTTTACAAGGTCATAAGCCGAAAGTCCACTTATACCACCACCATAAATAACCACATTTTTTCCTAAAAG
>JAFWBH010000042.1 GCA_017507205.1 Clostridia bacterium | reverse complement strand
AGTCTGCCAACAGGAACAAGTCTTTTTGACTTGAAATCGTCATCAAAATAATCGTAAACAGTTTTCCTTCCCTTTTCATCACTCATTGATGTTATGCAACCCTTTGGTTTGTTGAACATCACATATTCATAGTGAGTGACAGGAAGCACTTTTTTGCCGTCAACAAAAACAACATCTTTTGTTTCATCAACAGATGCGCCGAGCTCTTTGACAACCCTTTTGTTTACGGACACTTTGCCTGATGCAATAAGCTCATCAGCCTTACGGCGTGAACACACGCCACATTCTGCAAGATATTTGTTAAGTCGCATAATGCCACCACCTAAATTATTAATAGCATTATACATTTTTTTTTGAGTGCGTGCAAGCATTTACACGCACGTATGACTCACAAAAAATTTATTTTCAGTATAAAGCAACCCTTGGCACTGGATATTTCTTCAAATTTGACATTGATTTGTCATCTAAAATTTCGGAAAGTGCTTTTCTGCCATAGTCACCATACAAATGAAGCATTTCAACGTCAACCATCTCATAATTGTCAAATCCGTAATCTAGAATGCTCATACTATCTCCCCACATATCGCCATGGTTAAGCACCACTGCTATCAACTGCATACCATTACGTTTTGCTGAAGAAACCAGACATCTACCACTATTTTTTGTAAATCCTGTCTTGACTCCATTTGCTCCTTCATATAACTTGAGCATTTTGTTTTTATTGGCAATTATGCGAAAGCTGTCATCCTCTCCAATTCTGGCTCTTTGCGACATAATAATTTTACAAAAATATGGGTGCTTCATTGCCTCTGCTGTTATCAATGCCAAATCATATGCTGTTGTATAGTGATCCTTGTGATGAAGCCCGTGTGGATTGACAAAATTCGAGCTGGTTGCACCAATTTCAAGTGCTTTTTCATTCATTTTCCTGGCGAAATCAACCAAATTGCCAGATACAGCCAATGCTAAAGCTGTCGCTGCGTCATTGCCACTTCGAAGCATCATACCAAACAGCAGGTCTTCAACAGTCAAAACCTCGCCCTCTTTTAAATAAAGAGAACTTCCCTCAACCCCAACAGCATCACGAGGTATTGAGATTTTTTGAGATAATTCTAGATTTTCCAATACAACAAGTGCCGTCAATATCTTTGTCGTACTGGCTGGAAATGTTCTATTGCTTGCACCATCATCATACAAAATCTTTTTTGTTGTCCATTCTATTAACACTGCTCCACGGCTTGCTCGATCTAAAGCAAGTGCAGGATAGTTATCAACAAAGCTTTTTTCATAGAAAAAAGGATATGACGACAACACCAGCAAAAGAATAACCAAGGCGATCATAGTAGCAATCAATAATGTATTTTTTCTTGTGTCCTTCAAAATAGCTTTTTTCATCCTGACTTCTACTTAATGCTTTTAACAGCTGTCTTTATCAGCTCTGCAAATTTACTATCCGTTGTTTTGTCAACAGAAATAAATCTCTTCTCTTTTCCACAAACAAGAAATCCAACAGGGCTTACAGACACTCCACCCCCTCCAACTCCGGCAGAAACGGTTTT
>JAFWBH010000041.1 GCA_017507205.1 Clostridia bacterium | reverse complement strand
GTTTGCTGTTGGTGGTGCAGTTTGTGTTGTTGGTCAAATCTTGATCAATAAAACGAGCATGTCATCTGCAAGAATTTTGGTGACATTCTTGATTTTGGGTGTAGTACTTGAAATAGCAGGTGCATTCAAATATATGGAAGAATTTGCTGGTGCCGGTGTGACTGTGCCAATTATGGGCTTTGGAAGCAATCTTGCAAAGGGTGCATTGGAAGGGGCAAGAGAAGATGGCGTTTTGGGTGCTATAAAGGGTGGACTTACTGCAGTGTCTGCAGGATTATCATCAGTTATTTTCTTCGGATTCTTCTTTGCATTAATATTTAAGTCAAAAAGCAAAAAGATATAAAACAAGCAATCTAACCATATTAATATGTATTTTACAACCATTAACTGCTTGGCGATAAATTTAATATATCGCCAGAATTCCCCAGCATCAAATATGTGTCGGGGATTTTTCCTATAATTACATTTTCACACACCAAAACCTCAGCTTTTACACAAATTGTCGGGTCGGCAATAGGCGTAATCACATCAATATCGGCGTATACATCAATGTATATCCTATGGATAGTTTGATTTATGCCTGCTGATATGAAGGTTGAAACAAAATCGCAGTTGGCAGTGCCAATTGGCATAATTTTAATGCTTACATCTGGTCCAAATCCAGTCAAAAGCGCCAATCCTGTGAAGGTTCCAAGGGCAATATCAAGGTTTTGAACACCCAAATCATCTAGATTTGCCTGTGCCAAATTGGCGATTTGTCTTGCAATTGAGTTAATTCTTGGTGAGTTTGCTTGAATCATCTCAATATCACCTTTTTCATTTTTTACTACTGTAAACAAATCCTCGTATTTGATGTTTTCTTGCAAAACTGTTGTTGCTGCGAGGTTGACAGCGTTTGTTCCTATGGCTCTGACCTGTGCTTCCGAGCTTTCTATCACTATGGGCACAATGTTGTTTCTGAAATATGTGGCACAAAGGATAAAGGACAATACAATTAGAAGTATTGCAGTGGTGACGCGCAACGCCTTTTTATTCAACAGCTTTTTAATTTTTGTCACATTTCATTATATGAAAAATTTTTCTGTTGGATAACATTGAATGCCGTCAATTATATTTGAGTTTTAAATAAAAAATCACTTTTTATCAGTGATTTAGATGTCAACGCCTTGACTTGTTTTATTTTAATTGCTATATTTATTAAGATATATTTTAGCGCGCATATGCGCAAGACACCATAGGAGTTGTTATGAAAGAACAAATGGAACTTATCAAAGCAAAAGCTCTTGAAGCCATTGAGAAAGCAGAAACATCCGTTGAACTCAATGACGTTAGAGTGCGTTTCCTCGGAAAAAGTGGTGAAATGACCAATGTTATGAAGGGTCTTGCCACAGTGCCAAAGGAAGAGAAGCCTGCAATGGGAAAGCTTCTCAATGAGGTTAGATTTGCAATCGAGGGTGCACTTGATGCAAAGATTAAGGCTGTTGCAGAAGCAGAAAAGCAAGCTCGTCTTAAAGCAGAAACTGTTGACGTGACTTTCCCTGCAACCTTTAAAAAGGTTGGCACCCTACATCCTGTCACAAAAGTTAAGAATCAAATTGAAGACATCTTTCTTCAAATGGGCTTTTCCGTTGAAGAGGGTCGTGAAATTGAATCTGATCTTTTCAACTTCCAGCTTTTGAATGTGCCAAAGGATCATCCTGCACGTGAAATGCAAGATACTTTCTATTGTGCAGATGACATCGTCCTTCGCACTCAGACATCAGCAATACAAGCAAGAATTATGCTTGAAAAACAGCCTCCAATCAGGGTTATTAGTCCTGGTATGGTGTTCAGAAGTGATGACGATGCATCACACAGCCCAGTATTTCATCAAATGGAAGGTCTTGCAATTGATGAGCATATCACCATAGGCGATTTGACTGGTTGCCTTTTGACCTTTGCTCAAAAAATGTTCAGTGAAGATACTCAATTGCGTTTGCGTCCTTCATATTTTCCATTTACAGAGCCATCTGTTGAGGTAGATGTCACCTGTGCCATGTGTCATGGCAAGGGCTGTAAGCTTTGTAAGGGAACAGGTTGGATGGAAATCCTCGGAGCAGGCATTGTCAATCCTGCAGTCCTTGATATGTGTGGCATTGACAGTAAAAAATATAGTGGCTTTGCCTTTGGTTTTGGCATTGAACGTATTGCTATGATTAAATATGGAATCCCAAACATCAAGCTTCTTTACGAAAATGATGTGAGATTCCTCAACCAATTCAATGACTAAGGAGAAAAAATATGTTAGCACCTATTTCATGGCTTAAAGATTATGTAGATATCAATGTTTCACCTGAAGTCCTTGCAAAAAAGCTTGTTTCAATCGGATTTGAGGTTGAAGAGATTATATATCAAGAAAAGAGCGCATCAAAGATTGTTGTCGGCAAGATTATTGAGGTCGAAAAGCACCCTAATGCCGACAGACTTCGTGTCACTCAAATTGACATTGGCAGTGGCAGAATACAGGTTGTCACAAATGTTCCCGTTGTTGGTGGCGAAACAATCGCCGTTGCACTTGACGGAGCAGTCCTTGCAGATGGTCACAAAATTGTAAAGGGCGAGCTTCGTGGTGTTGTCAGCGAAGGTATGCTTTGTGGTCTTGAAGAAATCGGCGCCACAATTGATGATGTTGAAGGTCAAAATAAAGACGATATCATCCGTTTCCCCGAAGGAACAGCTCTTGGAGCAAATGCACTCAAGACCTTGGGCTTTGATGATGTAATTCTTGACGTTGGCGTCACAGCAAATCGTCCTGACTGCAATAGTATTTATAAGCTTGCAAAGGAAGTTGCAGTCGCACTTAAGACAGACTGTCGCGAGCCAGAGATCAATTACAGCACAGTTGGTGGCGATGTTTCAGATTTTGTGGCTGTTGACGTTCAAAACAATGAGCTTTGTCCTAGATATATGGCAGGAGCAGTGAAAAATGTAAAGATTTTTCCGTCAAGCCATAAAATTAAATCAAGATTACACGCAGTTGGCATCCGTCCCATCAATAATATCGTAGATATTACCAACTATGTTCTTACAGAAATTGGTCAACCTATGCATGCTTTTGATCTTAGAGATCTAGATGGTGGTAGAATCGTGGTCAGAAATGCACATGCTGGCGAAGAAATTGTCACTCTTGACGGCAAAAAGAACACAATGACAGAAAATATGCTGGTTATTGCTGATGCAAGTCGTCCTGTGGCCATTGCTGGTGTTATGGGTGGTGAAAATAGTGGTGTCAAGGATGACACAACAACCATCATATTTGAATCTGCAAAATTTTTGAATTCAAGCATTAGAAGAACATCGCGTGCTCTTGCACTTCGCACAGATAGCTCAGCAAGATTTGAAAAAGGCATTGATTTTGCATCTCAAGAATATGGCATCAAGAGAGCATTGACTCTTATTGCCGAAACCAATAGTGGTGAAATCGTTGATGGTTTTATTGATTGCAAGGTTGAGTATGCACAGGTTCGTGACATTGAGTTTACAACAAAGCAAATTGAAAGAATTGTAGGCTGTAAGGTCTTGAAAAGGACACTTATCAGCATACTTTCAAGACTGGGCATTGAATGTGATGATAATGGAACCTCTCTTGTTGCACACATAAGGGAAGATAGAGAGGACATCGTTGGTATAAATGATATCGCAGAGGAATTTATAAGAGTTTATGGATATTCACATATCAAGCCTACATTGTTTGAATATTCCAAGCTTACTAAAGGTGGAAAAAACGCAAAAATTTTGTTTGTTGACAGAGTCAAGGATGCTCTTGTTTCATTGGGACTTAATGAAACAATATCATATGCGTTCACCACACCAAAGTTTGCTCAGGCTCTTCAGCTTGATGAGGGAGATAAGCTTTGCGAGGCAATTCCTCTTGTTAACCCTCTTGGCGAAGCATTGAGTGTTATGAGGACAACACTCACACATTCAATGTGTGAAACACTTGCATTCAATATCACTCACTTCAACAAGGAAGCGGCACTTTTTGAGATTTCAAATGTATATATCCCCAAAGCATTGCCTCTTACAGAGCTTCCTGACGAAGAGCAAAGGCTTGCAATTGGTCTTTATGGTGCTGACGTTGATTTCTTCACGGTCAAGGGTGTCATTGAGGAATTGTTTGAAAAGCTTTCAATTGAGGGCAAATATCAAAGAGCAAGCCTCAACTATTTGCATCCCGGTAGAAGCGCAGAGGTGTATGTGAATGGTATATTGGTTGGTCATGTTGGTGAAATGCATCCCGACAGCGCAAAATTCTACGGCGTTGACAACAGATTGTATGTTGCAGAGCTTTCAATCGACAGGCTTTTTGAATTGATAAATACGACCAAAACATTCAAGCCTTTCTCAAAATTCCCAACAATGGAAAGAGATTTGGCAGTTGTTGTTGACGAAGAGGTTGCAGTCGGCGATATGCTGGATGCAGTCAGTGGTGGAAAGATTAAATACCTCACAGACCTTACTGCATTTGACACATACAGAAGTGATGCAATCGGCAAGGACAAGAAGAGTGTTGCACTTTCATTTACATTTGCTTCATTGGAAGGAACACTTAAAGACGATGATATCAACGGCGAAATGAACAGAATTCTATCAATTCTAAAACGCCGTTTTGGAGCAAAAATTAGAGGATAATGTTTGACGCGAAAAGCTTGAAAACCCTTGAATATGACAAGATTCTTGATATGCTTGCCACCTATGCACAATCTCAAGGTGGCAAGGATAAAGCAAGAAACCTGACTCCCTTTGAAGATTACGAGGAAGTGCTTCATGCTTTGGCAGAAACAGAAGAGGCAGATAGAACTATGTTTGACTTTTCAGTCAATCCGTCTTTTTCTGTTGATGACATTGACGAGGTGCTGGCAAGAGCAAGCAAGGGAGCCGTTTTGTCTATTGCTGATATTTTGAAGGTTGGCAGAACATTGCGTGTTTCAAGACGTTTGAAAAAATCAATATACACCGTAAACGGCGTGCCTATTCTTACATCAATGGTGCAAGGGCTTTATGATGACATTGATCTTGAAAACAGAATATATGATTCGTTCATATCGGAAACCGAAG
>JAFWBH010000040.1 GCA_017507205.1 Clostridia bacterium | reverse complement strand
GTCATCTTTTCACCTATGGACTTAAAGCCTGTAAGCACGTCAAAGGTAGTGACACCGTAGCTGTCTGCCACCTTTCTTGCAAGCTCGGTGGTGACAATGGTTTTGATGAGTGCGCCATTTTTAGGGAGAGTGCCTGTTTCTTGCTTTCTTCTCATAATATAGTCTGCAAGAAGAACGCCAATTTGGTTGCCGTTGAGGAGAACAAACTTGCCCTCAAAATCACGGACAGCAATGCCCATACGGTCTGCATCGGGGTCTGTGCCTATGACGATGTCACTGCCAATTCTGTCTGCCAGCTCAATGCCCATTTTGAGAGTGTCTGCCTCTTCGGGATTTGGCACACGGACTGTGTCAAACTCGGTGTCAGGCATTGCTTGCTCGGGGACAACGGTGACAGGTATGCCCATTCTGCCAAGGATTGTGGTGACAGGCATATATCCACTGCCGTGGACGGGAGTGTAAACGATCTCAACCTTGTCGGCATATTGCTTCACTGCCTCGGGGGACAAGCCATGGCACTCAATTGCCTCAAAATATTTGTCATCAACATCCTTGCCTATGATGGTGATGCAATCATCAACTGCAACATTATTCTTGCCCTTGATGCTGTTGGCATCAATTGACACCTTTGCCTCACTAATGCCAAAATAAGGGGTTAATCCTATAAATTCGACCACTTTATCTGTGGCTTCGGGCGACATCTGTGCTCCGTCCTCACCATAGACCTTGTAGCCATTGTATTCCTTGGGGTTGTGCGATGCAGTGATCATAATGCCACAGATTGCACCAAGATGACGGACTGCAAATGAGCAAATTGGCACAGGACGGACGTCCTCAAAGAGCCATACCTAGACACCATTTGCACTCAAAACCTTTGCCACTGCCACAGCAAAATCACTGCTGAATCTACGGGTATCATATGCGATGACCACACCACGTTTTTTGGCCTCTGTGCCAAGTGAGCATACATAGTCTGCAACACCCTTTGTGGCTCTTTTTACTGTGTGGACATTCATACGATTTGTGCCAACATCAAGTATGCCACGCATGCCTGCTGTGCCAAAGGCAAGAGGGCCGTAAAACATCTCTTTCTTGTCCTTGTCACTCAAGGACAACAGGCGTGCCTTATCGTGTTGGTCAAGCTCGTCTGAGTAAAGCCATTGTGCATAATTTTCAAGATATCCCATATTATCTCCTTATGTGTGGGGACACACTTTCCTTTATATCTTGTTTATTTTATCACAGGAAAAGCCGTAAATCAATAGGGACACAAATATTTATTTGTGATTTTCTGTCTAATACATTGAAAATCAAGCAAAATGCGCACCATACGGCACGCATTATTGTCTATTGAGCACTCTTGTCTGCATCTGTTTCAACTGTGGCCTCTCTTGTGCCACGAAGGACAATTCTATTCTGTGGCGCATAAAAATCTGTGCGAATAAGCCTTGACACCACTTTTCCCCCTGACTCGTATTCAAGATATCCTCTTGATCGTAGCCCTGTCATTCCGTTTGAATCTACGCTTTCCTCGCCAAGAAGCATATTTTCATCATCTCGATATATTGTGTCAAAGGGCAAAACCTCAATGGTTTCTGATCGTCTTGACACCTTTCTGCCCTTGACGCCATAGATATCGCATCGAACATACTTGCCGTCAGCACTCATTTTTATGGTTATGGGAGCAGACAAGGTGTTGACAAATCTGAAATCACTGCCACTTGACACCATGGCATCAAAGGACGGAGCAACATAGCTTACTGGCAAGGAGTGAGCTTGCACTCTTGTGACGGTCAAGTCTGCAAGAAGCACTGCGTTGTATAAGGTGCTGGACACCTGACATACTCCACCACCAACGCCCTCAACAAACTCTCCGTCTTGAATGATATACGCCGTCTTAAAGCCTCTTTCCTCTGTGCGATTTCCAACAACATCATTAAAGGAAAATTCTTCCTCGGGGGCGATGATAGTCCCGTCAATCAGCCTTGACGCCAAACCAACATTGTGCTTTCTGCCAGCACCACTCTCTCCATAATAGGTGTAAAATGATGCAATCAATTCAACCCTTGGCACTTCACCCATAGCAACCTCCCCAAAAACACTGCACATACCACATACTATGCAGACAAGGGTGAGGGTTGCCAACAGTCCTTTTATTTTTTCAAAAATAAAACGCATACAGCTAGTATGCGTCATATTATATTTTCAATTCCTTTCAATACCGTATCTTCAACACACGCAAGAGATTTTTGTCCGGTGTCACCTGGAAGTCCTTGTCCTCATCTCCGTGGAAATCACTGCCACCTGTGGTCACCAAATTATACTTTCTTGCAATCTTTGTAAACTCTGCCTTGTCGTGATCATTGTATCTTGGATATTCCACCTCAATGCCATCAAGGCCATGGGCTTTAAGACCACCAACAAGCAGGTCAAGCTTTTTGTCAAGGAGATATTTTTTGGGGTGAGCAAGAGATGCAATTCCACCATACTTTTTGATGAGCTTCACGGCGTCCATTGGTGTTGTGCGCTTAATCTCTTGATATGCTATTCCCTTTGGTCCAAGATACTTTTCAAAGGCCTCATTGATGTCCTTGACATATCCCCTTTCAACCATTTCCTTTGCCATATTAAGTCTGCCGACTCCGTCCATTTCCTCTGTAAAGGACAGGGGCAAGCCCAGCTCTTTTAGACGGCGTAAAATTGCCCCATTACGCACCTTTCTCATGCCTTGAATTTTGGCAAGATCTTCAACAAAAGCAGGGTTTTTATAGTTAAAATTGTAGCCTAAAATGTGGATTTCGCAATTTGAAAAGCTTGAAATCTCAATTCCGACAAGGACTCTTACCCCCACTTCCTTGCCTCTTGCAATTGCCTCATCAATGCCACTGACAGAGTCGTGGTCGGTGATGGCAATAAGGTCAAGGCCTGTGCGCTTTGCCCAGTCTACAACCTGCGTTGGAGTCATGCTTCCATCGCTGGCTGTTGTGTGTAAATGCAGATCTATTTTCATTCTTCCTCCGTAAATAGTGTGGTGATATCGGTGGCGTCAGAGTCCTCAATTTCTCCAATCAAATCAACCTCATCATCCATATCTATTTTGGTCACTTTTTTCAATTGTTCGCCAATTTTATTGCTCTTTGTTTGAGCACTTTCAATGGTCTTTTGGACTGTGTCCATATTGGTTTTGAGCCTTGTAAGATAGTTGCTGAAAATGCCAAATTCCTTTTGGAATTGGATGAGGAGCTTTGACACTTCCTTTGATTTCTTTTCAATGGCAACTGATCTAAATCCCATACGCAAGCTGTTGAGGAGTGCTGAAAGTGTTGTTGGACCTGCAACAACAACTCTGCATTCGTTTTGAAGCTTGGATATAGTTTCGGACTTTCTGACAACCTCTGCATACAGTCCTTCCATTGGAAGATACATCACTGCAAAATCTGTTGTCTTTGGTGGCTCAATATATTTATCTCTGATGGTGCGTGCTTGCTTTACAACTGCCTCAATGAGAGCCTTTGAGCATGCCTCAATTGCCACAACGTCACCACCCTCTGATGCCATAATAAGTCTTTCATAGTCTTCAACAGGGAACTTGGCGTCAATAGGAAGAAGCACTGTGCCATCGCCCTTGCCAGGGAGCTTGATGACAAAGTCGACCATTGTATTTTCTGCCTTGCGAATTCTCACCTGCTTTGCGTATTGATCCTCTGTGAGAATTTGTGAAAGCAGGCAGTCCAGCGACACCTCTCCCCAAGTGCCTCTCGTCTTTACGTTTTTGAAGAGCTTGTTCAAATCACTGACATCTCCTTGAAGCCCTTGGAGTGCGTTGAAGGTTGCGTTGATTTCTTGCAGTCTATCTCCAACCAGCTTGAAGGATTGATTGAATCTTTGTTCAAGATTGGCTGAAAGCTTTTCATCAACGACCTCTCTCATCTTTTCAAGCTGAACCTCATTATCCTTGCGCACTGCTTCAAGCTGACGTTGATTATCTTCCTTGATTGCAATGAGATTTTGAGTGTTTTCTGCCTTGATTTCATCAATTTTTCTTGAAACATCCTGCATGAACGCTTCAATGCGAGTGGTCATATCCTTTGTGGCGCTGGTTTGAGCATTGACTGCTCCTGTCAGCATACTGTTTTCAATTTTGATGGTGGTTGCCATCTCCTTCTTTACATCCTCAGCAAGCTTTTCTGCATCTCCACCCGATGTGATGCCCTCATTTTTCTTGTTTTTCAAAAGAAGAAAAACTATAACCCCCAATCCTAGCACAACAACTACTGTGAGGACTATAAGCATAATCATTTCTTTTGTCATTTTCCACTCCTTCTGGCAATGTATTCCAATGCCTTTTCTCTTGTTCTGTAGACAGGGTTTTTGACACACTCTCTCCACAGCTCATATAGCACCTCGCTTCTCATCCTAGGCTCAATGCCCAAAGCAATAAGGTCACCACCATTTACTGCCAGCTCCTTTACTGAGAAGGGTGCTTTTTCTTCAACAAGTCTATTGTATGCTTCTCTTACAAAGTTCTCTGTTGGATAGACACCCGTTGCGCCATAGGTGTCTGCGTCAATAAGGTCGGCAAGATCAATGGCAAGATGACTATGCTCTGCCACAAACCAATCCACCTTTGACTTGCGCATATTCCTGTTGATGTTGACCATATGATGGGTGATAAGCTCAACAATTCTCTTGCCCTTATCCCTGGGCATCTTCAACCTTTCAACAATGCCCCTTGCAATATCTGCGCCAATTGTTGCATGGGTATAGGTATCACCAAACCTTTCTCTGCAGGGTGGCTTGCCAATATCATGGAAAAGTGTCGCCCATCTGACATTGGGCTTTGACGCCTTGAAGGCTTCAAGGGTATGCTTGAATCCGTCATACAAATGATATTTGGGATTTTGCTCAAAACCTTTCAACCCTGTCATTTCTGGGAATAGCTCATCAACAAGCCCAAGCTCATCAAGAAGAAGTATTCCACGATGATGAGCATATTTTGTTTCAGGAGATGGGTGCCTTGTGTCAGCCACGAAAATTTTGTCAAGCTCCTGATATATTCTTTCAACAGACAAGTCCTTCACTTGACCTGCATATTTTTTGGCAACAGCAAAGGTTTCCTCATCAATATCAAAGCCAAGCTCAACTGCAAATCGCACCATGCGAAGAATGCGATGACCATCTGCTGAAAACACTCTCTCTGGATGGTCAGCAGTTTTAATGACTTTGTCTTTCACCTGTCCAATTGCTCCAAGTGGGTCAACAATTTCATTCTTCGCTATGTCAAGATAAAGGGCATTGGCACCAAAGTCACGGCGCAATGCGTCCACCTTGATGTCTGTTGTAAATGTCACCTCATTTGGTGTGTGAATGCCACTGCCCTCTGGATAGCTGTCAGTCCTGAATGTAGTGTATTCACAAGAAAAGCCTCTGCCTGTTATAATGACTGTGCCAACACGAAGATTTTTGTCTAAAACGACAAAATCGGTATGTTTAAGCACTTGTTTGACCTCATCAACTGTCAGTTGTGAGCAAATGTCAACATCACTGCTGTCGAAGCCAAGCAGTGCATCTCGCACATATCCCCCAACTGCGTAGAGGGGCTTATCCTTCGGAAAGAAGGATGCAAGCTTTTCAAGCTTTGACCTGTCAACCACCGTAAACCTCAGGGGCTAGAACACATACGTCAGGCAAATTTCTGAGCTTTTGATCGTAGTCAAGGCCATATCCAACAACAAACTCGTTGGGGATTGTAAAGCCAATATAGTCGCCTTCAATTTCAACCTCACGTCTTGAGGGCTTGTCGAGGAAGGAACAGACCTTAAGAGAGGCTGGCTCTCTTGCTGAGAACATCTTTTTGAGATAAGAAAGAGTGATGCCTGTGTCAATGATGTCCTCAACGATGATGATGTGCTTGCCCTTGATGGGTGAGGACAAATCCTTTGACATCTTCACTTCACCTGTTGTTGAAGTGGTTGCACCATAGCTTGACACTGCAATGAAATCGCAATCAACGTTGCCTGTCAGCTGTCTAAACAGGTCAGCAAAGAACATGACTGCACCACGCAGGGTGACAACCACGGTATATTCCTTGCCCTCGTAATCACGATTGATTTGATCTGCAAGCTCTGCAATTCTCTTTCTTGCTTCAG
Source organism: Clostridia bacterium (assembly GCA_017507205.1). Taxonomy (GTDB): domain Bacteria; phylum Bacillota; class Clostridia; order Christensenellales; family CAG-917; genus RGIG4097. The sequence goes on along the minus strand of JAFWBH010000040.1, from coordinate 5,165 downwards.
CTTCGGTGATAAGCACTTTTGCGATTTCTTTTCCGTATTCCATAATGCTCCTTTATTTCAAGTTGACTTCTTCAACCTTTATAGTTTGTGATTTTTGCCATTCTAGCACCCTCTTCAACCTTCAAGTCGGCTGATATTTCAACCCCAAGAATAAGCAATATCTCGTTGGAGTTTTTATATCCCTTTGGTGCGCTTGCAAGGACAATCAAATCCTTGCGCCTTCTGAGAGGTATTTTCTTGTCGGTGAGAAAATCACCAAGGCTCTTGCTTCCACCACCAAATTTTCGGATTCTATCCTTTTCTCTAGGGTGACGAAGGACTGCTTGTGATGGAACTTTGTTCAAATCGATAATCAGCTCACCTTCTTCAAGCTCAAGCTTCTCTATTGGAGTGACTGTGATGACCCCCTCAATTGTTTCGCCATTAAAAGCAAGCTCATCCAAGGTGTCTGGCGATGTTAGGCTTGTAAACACAATTTTTTCTCCGTCCTTGTGTGCCACAATTCCGTGAGGCAAATCCAAATGCTTGCCGTTTTCTGCATTTGCAAGGTCAAAAATGAGGGGATAGTGCCTTTCTTCAACATCTTGCCTTACCCCAAGCCTCTCAAAAATGAGCAATATCTTCCTTTTGGCAACTGCTGGCACATTCAGTTCAGCAATATCTATTGCACACTCACCGTCAACCACATCAATATCCCCCACTTGCCCAAGGAGATAGTCATCAATTTCCGTTGCACTTCTAGAAAGGCGTGCCACTGCTTCGCAAAGGGCTGGAAATCGTTTTTTTAATTCTTTCAGCTCATTTCGCAGATAGTTTCTGGTGTAGCTTTCATCAGAATTGGTTTCGTCCTCTACATAAGGAATTGAGTTTTCAATGACGTAGGCATCAATGTCCTCTCTTGTATAGCTGATGAGAGGCCTCAGATAATTTCCACTGACCTCACTCATGCCTTTAAGCCCTCTCACGCCTGTGCCACGAAGGACTCTCATAAGTATTGTTTCAACAAGGTCATCTCTGTGATGTGCCAGTGCCACATAGTCACACTTTCCCTCACTGATAAGCCTGTCAAAATGGAAATATCTCAGCTCTCTTGCGCCTTGCTCAATGGTCAAGCCCTTTTCTCTTGCATATGTGGGAGTATCAAAGGATATGCTTACGCATTGAATGCCATTCTCCTCACACCAATCTCTCACAAACTTGCTGTCGGCCTTTGACCTATCACCTCTTATGCCGTGGTCAAAATTGATTGCAAAAAAAGGCGTTCCCTGTGCCTTGAAGGCATAAGCCAACGCCATAGAATCTCTGCCCCCGGACAATGCCAGAGCAATTTTTGAGCCTTTCAGGTATGGTGCGTCAAGAACAATGTTTTTTGCCATACATCTAGTATAAACTTTTTTTCGGCTTTTGTCTATACCCAATCGCCCACGCACACACATGAAAATAAATTTTTAATATTAAAAATTTGCCATTCGGATAAAATCACCCCTGTTAGATAGCCTGAAAGCCGTCAATATTACAAATCTCATCTTCCTTTCAAAAAAAATATAAGTTTATATTTTTTGTCTTAAAATAAATGAATTTTGTTCATTTTTTCTCTTCCACAGCTGTCAAATGGCAACAAGATGCAAGACAACCACCGTGCAATCATCCTCTGCACCCTTGTCAAGCGCAGTGTCCAAAAGCCTGTCTGCCAGAGTTTGAGGATTGGTGGTGTCTGCTTCATTGACGACGTCTATCACACCATTTTCTCCAAGGGCGTCAACCATTCCATCACTTGCCAAAACCATCATATCTCCGTCATAAAGCTGATATCTTGCAGTGGTGGGAGCCAGCTTGTCAACAATGCCCACCGGTGGTGATGTTGATTTCAACACTTCAATGGCAGCTTTCCTCAATATAAAGCTTGAGGGCGCGCCCAGCTTTATGATGTCGGTGCCACCATCAACCAAATCAATGACTGCAATATCAAGGGCAGAAAAATGCTCGTCATTTACGAGGCGTAAAAGCTGATTGACAAGGGACAATATAAGTCCGTCCTCAAAGCCTGCCTTATAGAAATTTTCAATCATACTGAGAGATTTCTGCGATGATATTGATGCCTTTTCACCACTTCCCATGCCGTCAGACAGGGCAAAAATCCTCTTGTTCATTGAGGGAGAAAGTATTGCCTTGCTATCTCCCGACACATTTTCACCATCTCTTTTCTTCTCTGCAATTCCATAGGCTATGTGGTAGGTGGGTGCTGTCACAAGATGCACTGTCTTTTCATCTCCCTTGTCAGTGACTTTTTCTACGACATAAGGGTTTTTGAGGCAGTTTGACACCGTCCTCACCAGCATCCTCTTGCCCACATCACAATCCCTCACCGTGAGTGCCACCCTAGATGATGCCCCAGCGCCTGCAATTAAGGTTTCGGTTGCCACTATATTATGCTTCATAAGCTCGTTTTCAAGAGTTTCCTCATCCTCACCACCAAAGGTAATATTTTTGCCATATTCCTTTGACAAGGAGTCAAGCACAAGGGACATTCCAGCAAACTGCTCTGACATCATCTTTTTGCAGCTGACAAGCTCCTTGCTTCCGGCAATTTTAACCTTGTATTGCTCACCTGCATTGTTGATGACGGACAAAAGGTTGTGGACCTTCACGCATCTTGACGTTATGAATGTAGGCACGTCAAGTATTGTCGCCTTGCCCCTTGTAAGCACTGCACCACACATTCCTTCAAGTATTGTCGCAGTGTCACCACCAAGAGCAGAAAAGCACTTGCTCTTTTCAGGACATTTTCCACAATAGTTTCTTGCAATTTCCTGGGATAGCCTTTTTGATGTATATATACTGCTTGCGTTTTCCTGCTCTTCAAGACAGTCTGCCAAATCTGCAAAAACATCACTGACAGATATAAGCCTACCCGACAAATTGCATCTGTCACGATTGACCAAGGCGCAAAGCGATGCTGTCTTATCCCTTGACGGACGAAGGAAATGACTGCGTATCTCTTTTGGAAGCAGGCTATATGCCATTCCACCCAAGAAGGTCAAAATTAAATTCTCATAGCCAATGCCACCTATGCCAAGAAGCCAGAATACAGCCACAGCCAAGGTCATTGCAAACACTGAAAGAAATCTATGAAACACAAGAAGTGACCACCCCAAAAACGCCAGCAGTGTTCCTACTGCGACAATGGTGAAATCTAAGGCATTTAATGCTGCACCCACTGACAGCAATAGCCCTGCGATAAGCACTCTTCCATGCTTGTCGCTTGCTGACAAGGACAATATTGCAAAGGGCAAAATCAAATAAAACAGATTGAAATTGTATATATCCACAGCCTTGCAAGCATATGCAAATGCAACGCTTGTTATGCCCAAGCAAATATACTCATCCAGCGTAAAACGGCACTTTAACCCCCTTATTAGCACTGCATAACATACGTTTGTGCAACATAGTGCAAAAATAACGGATACAATAATGGTCAATGCAAAGCGCAACCCACCACCATATAGCAACAGCTCCGTCAGGCCTTCAGCGAGGGCACAGATCAAGGTGCATACAAGCACTGCCCATGTGGGAACATTCTTTTTAAACCTTGTATACAAAAAGTATAGCACCACAAATACAAGGGGTGGCACAACAAGAAATACAAGCCCCAGCCAGCTTGACAAAAACACTCCACCTGCAATGATAAATAAGGGGGATATTATGACGAGATTTTGCCTTGCATAGACCAATCCACTGAACAAGCCTACTGCAAGGGCGTAGCCAATCTCTCCTGCCGAAAAGAACAAGATCATCAGCAGAAACTCAATAGTGTATTTAAGCGCCTTCTGAGGGTCCAAGGCATAAGCCTGTCCCTTTCTTCTGTGCAATGCTCGTTGTGCTTTCATAAGGTCATTATGAAAAATAAAAACCGCGCAAGCCTTCGGTTGCACGGTGTTTTTTGTCGTAATATTTTGTTTCTTGATTATTTCAATTTGACTGCCTATTTACATCCATCACTCATTGGTTGTATTGTCATCAGTGGCATCAGCCTCTTCTTGTCTTTCCTTCTCCTCTCTCATCATCTTATTGAGGATTTTGCTGTAGCCACCACTGCCATGGTGTATACATCTTGACACTCTTGAAAGAGTAGCACTTGATATCTTTGTCTTTTTGATGACTTGGTTGTAGGTTGCGCCTTCAAGGAACATTTGGGCAGCCTCAATGCGTTGCTCCATCTTTTCAATTTCTGCATATGTGCAAAGATCATCGAAGAATGCTTCGACCTCTGTCTCTGTATTAAGCTTTGACAAAATTTCGTATAATTTCATAATTTCCACCTTTGTTTCATTTTAACATTTTTCTTTTATGAAAGTAAAGCGATAAAGTGGTGATTTTAAAGAAATCCGTGTTTTTTTGCACCTAATTTTGTAAGCTTTGTCAATTTTAAAGCTTTCTCAAATTAAAAAAACGGACACATAAATGTGCCCGTCTTGTATTTTGATTTTAAAATGCAAAGTTGTAAACAAGCAATAGAATTGCAGCAATAACAATAGATGAGCCACCTATGATTACTACTTCATTCACTCTCTTTTCCTTTTTCTTTTCTGCGCGCCTTTCTTTATACTCTTGATAAGACTCTTTTTTCTTCCAGTCGCGAGTATTGTGGAATATACTATGCTTCCACGTAGCCATCACGTAGCCTATTCCATCGAATGCACCTTCTCCTGATGCCCAAATAAGTCCACCTATGCAGGCGTATAACACGCCTGCAACAAAGAATGCGTCACAGACAAAGCGAACGGTTTCTTTGGGTGCTATGGCCTTTGTAAATAAACCATTTATTCCACAAACCGTGAGGATGATTCCGATAAAAACCAGAATTATTATGGATAGCGTAATTATCTTCTTTTTCACTTGTTCTGCCTTTTATTTTAGCATTTCTTGATATCTCTTCATTTCCTCATCATTGCATGATACAAAGTGTCCAGGTGCAACCTCTCTAAATGTAGGACCTTGTGTTGAATAATCATGATCTGCAAGAGGATTGTAGACAATACGAGTTCTTGACTTTTCATAGACGGGATCAGGAAGAGGAATTGCTGAAAGCAATGATTTTGTATAGGGGTGCAAGGGGTTTTTGAACAGCTCTTCTGATGAGGCAAGCTCAACCATATTGCCAAAAT
>JAFWBH010000039.1 GCA_017507205.1 Clostridia bacterium | reverse complement strand
GGTAAAAATCAGACTTACACGTATGGGCGCAAAGAAGGCACCTTTCTATCGTATCGTAGCAGTTGACAGCCGCAAGGCACGTGACGGCGAATACATCGAACAAATCGGTTATTACAATCCCGTTGCACAACCCAAGGTTGTTGTCATTGACAACGAAATCGCAAAGAAATGGCTTGCAAATGGCGCACAACCCACAGAAACAGTCCGTGATCTTTTCAAGGCAAACGGCATTCTGTAATTATGTTGGAGCTTGTTGAATATTTGGTCGCAAATCTTGTCCCCAACGGAGATTATGAAATTGAACTCCGTGAAAATGGGGATGAGAGTGACATTGTAATAGTCATCGCCAAAAAGGATATCGGCAAAGTTATCGGAAAGTCAGGAAGAATTGCAAGAGCAATCAGAACACTTGTCAAAGCTGCAAGTGTAAAGAGTCCTGTCAGATATAACGTTGTTATTGAAGAAAGATAATGAAGTCCGAATTTTTAGTGGGCAAAGCGTTGAGACCTCGTGGACTCAAAGGAGAAATCCGTTTTGAGCTTTACACCTCAGATCCCTCACGCTTTCGCTTGGTCCAACAATTTAAATTAGGCGACACAGCCTTCAACGTTGAAAAAATATCCGTTGAAGGCGATTTTGCTTACATCAAATTTGTAGGTGTTGACAGCGCAGAGGAAGCAGAGAAGCATCGTGGCAAGAGCCTGTATGCCAATCGTAGTGAGCTTCCAAAGCTCAACAGTGACAGAGTGTATATTGCTGACATCATTGGCTCTGACGTCATCGTAGATGGTGACAATCTTGGTGAGCTTGTTGACGTTCTCCAATATGGCTCTGCCGATGTATATGTTGTCAAGCTTCTTGACAAGAGTGGCACAGTCAATTTTCCAGCACTTAAAGAGGTCGTCCGTTCCTACGATGTTGAAAAGGGCGAGATTATCCTTGATGGCAGATATTTCCATCGTGTCGCAGTTTACAACAATTAATTATGAAATTTGAGATACTGACCATATTTCCAGAATATTTTGGTGTCCTCTCACAAAGCCTCATTGGCAAGGCAATTAGAGAGGGTGTTTTGGATGTGTCCGTGACAAATATCCGTGACTACTCCAAGGACAAGCACTCCAGAACTGATGACTACCCTTATGGTGGTGGCGCTGGTATGGTCATGACTCCCGACCCTGTGGTCAGTGCAATTGAGGCAGTCGACCCTGACCATAAGCTGAAGAGAGTATATCTCTCACCCAAGGGCAAACAGCTGAAGCAAAAGCTTGTTGAGGAGCTTGCCAAAGAGGAGCAAGGCCTTCTTCTGTTGTGTGGCGATTATGAGGGCATTGACGAACGTATTATTGACCTTTGCATTGATGAAGAAATCTCAATAGGCGACTATGTTTTGACTGGTGGTGAGCTTCCTGCTCTTGTCTTAATAAATGCAGTGGCAAGATATGTTGATGGTGTCCTTGGTTCTAGTGAAAGCACCAATGAGGAAAGCTTTTCCAACGGACTTTTGGAGTATCCTCACTACACTCGCCCAGCAGTCTATCGTGGCTTAAAAGTGCCAGAGGTTTTGCAGAGTGGCAACCATGGCGAAATAGCAAAATGGCGCAAGGAGCAATCCCTTCGCATCACCAAGGAAAGACGCCCTGATCTCCTCAACTAGCAGTTTATATTGTAAAACAACCTGATAAACTGCTTTTTTATTAATCAACAGCAACAAATCATAGGCAAAACGCCACAAGGTGAATTATGCACATTCAATGGTTTCCAGGACATATGACAAAGGCAATTCGCATGATGGAAGAAAATCTTCGTCTTGTGGATTCTCTCATATATGTTATTGATGCAAGAGCAGTCTATTCTTGTGCAAACCCTCTTCTTGACAAGCTCATAACCGGCAAGAACGTTTTGTATGTTTTCAACAAGTGCGATCTGGTTGAAAAGAATGACCTTGACAGATGGATTTCCCTTTATGAAAAATTGGGCAAGCCTTGTGTCAAAGTCATAGGCACATCTGGTGATTGCACAGCAATAGTAAAAAAACTGAAGGAAATCAACGCATACAAGCTAAAACGCTTTGCAGAAAAGGGCGCCAAGGTCAGCGTCAGAGCAATGGTTGTTGGTGTGCCAAACAGTGGCAAGTCGACAATTATCAATTCAATGGTTGGCAAGGCAAAGGCAGTCACGGGAGATAGGCCCGGTGTCACGAGAGGAAAGCAATGGCTCAGCATTGACGGAGTTGACTTTCTTGACACTCCCGGCACACTTTGGGGCAAGTTTGAGGACCAAAGGGTTGCACACCACCTTGCATACATTGGCAGTATTCGTGACGATATCCTTGACACAGGCGATTTGTGCTTTGACTTCCTTGACGAGATAAAGGAAACCTATCCTCAAAATCTTATGGACAGATATGGACTCAAAGAGCTTCCCGATGGAGCTCTTGAAATTATGGATGCCATTGCAATGTCCCGAGGCTACAAAATCAGAGGTGGCGAGGTCGACTATGATCGCACTGCTCGCACAATCATTGACGATTTTAGAAAGGGCAGACTTGGCAAAATCATCCTTGAAAAATGATTGAAGCCCCATACAGCTGTGGGGTTTTTCAATTTGATATAAAAAACATAACATAGGACAAAATTATGGTTGATGTAAACGAACTTATGCAATATGAAAGACAGCTTCAAGAGCAGGGCTATAAG
>JAFWBH010000038.1 GCA_017507205.1 Clostridia bacterium | reverse complement strand
GAAGCCTTTGAGCATCATGGCGCAAAGACAATAATCAGCGACTTGAAGAAGGACATTGCAAGACTGGGCAACGTCAACACTCTTGCCGTCCAAGACCTTGAGGAAGCAGAAAAGCGTCACGCAGAGCAAACCATTCAACGTGATGACATCCAAGCAGCATACAACGATATCCTCAAAATTATTGAAGAGCTGACAGTTGAAATGACTGGCAAATTTGTGGGTGCATTTGAAAAGATACAAGAAAACTTTAAGGGCGTCTTTTCAAAATTGTTCGGCGGCGGAAAGGGCGAGCTCCGTCTTGACACCTCTGAAACAGATGACCCTCTTGAAGCAGGCATTGAAATCTACGCACAACCACCCGGAAAGGCACTCAGACACATCTCATTGCTTTCTGGTGGTGAAAAGGCAGTCACGGCAATTGCAATTTTGTTCTCAATTTTGAGCCTCAAGCCTATGCCTTTCTGCGTGCTTGACGAAATTGACGCAGCACTTGACGAATCAAATGCAAACCTCTTTGCAGAGTTTATCACCAAGTTCTCAGATTATACACAATTCATCGTCATCACCCACCGTAAGCCTACAATGCGTCACGCAGATAGTATCTTCGGTGTCACCATGGAAGAGCGTGGCGTCACAAAGGTTGTCGCAATTGAATTTGAAGAGGCAGTCAAGGCAGTCGGTGTTGATGATTCAGACGGAACAGGAGTTGAAGCATAATGGCAAGAGAAAAGAAAGAGAAGAAGGAAAAGAAGGAGAAATCCAAGTTTTTCCAAAAGATATCAGCTGGCATGAAAAAGACCAGCGACAACTTCAAAAAGAAGCTGTTTTATGCTTTTTCAGCACGTCAGCTTGACGATGATTTCTATGACGGACTTGAAGAGGCACTCCTGGCTGCAGACATGGGTATCACTGCTACAGAGTCTGTCATTGAACAGCTTCGTGACGAGGTTTTCAGAGCAAAGATAAAAACCCCTGATGATGCACAATCACTGCTTCAAGACATCATAATTGGGGATATAAAGTTCGATATTGATGAATACGAGTATCCTCTAGTGTTGCTTGTGTCGGGTGTAAATGGCGTTGGAAAGACCACAGCAATCGGCAAGCTTGCCAATATGTTTAAGGAACAAGGCAAGAGTGTTGTTGTGGCAGCAGCAGACACGTTTAGAGCCGCAGCAAGTGAACAGCTTGAGGTGTGGGGACAGCGCGCCGGTGTCCGTGTTGTAAAGCATGGAGAAGGCAGTGATCCAGCAGCAGTTGTGTTTGACGCAATATCATCAGCCAAGGCAAAAGGCACAGATGTCATTTTGGTTGACACAGCAGGCAGACTTCACAACAAGGTCAATCTTATGAACGAGTTGAAGAAGATTTGCAGAGTGGTTGAAAGAGAAATGCCTGATGCAGATTTCAGAAAGATTCTTGTCCTTGACGCAACCACAGGTCAAAACGCAGTGTCACAGGCAGAGGTGTTTGGTGAAGCCATTGACATTGATGGCATCATCCTCAACAAGCTTGATGGCACAGCCAAGGGTGGTGTTGT
>JAFWBH010000037.1 GCA_017507205.1 Clostridia bacterium | reverse complement strand
CCTTGCAATCATTGAAAAGATGATCGAAGGCAGAATCAACAAATTCTTCAAAGAAATCTGCTTGCTTGACCAAGTTTTCGTCAAGAACAGCGATTTGACAATTGCACAATATCTCAAAGATAATGGCGATGCAAAAATCTTCCGTTTTGTCCGTTATGCAATGGGCGAAGGTCTCCAAAAGAGAGAAGACAACTTTGCAGAAGAAGTCATGCAACAAGCAGGCCTTAAGTAAGACACTTGAAAGGGAACGATACATCGTTCCCTTTTTTTACGCAATTTTATAAAACTTGTATGTGAGGAACAATTATGTCATTAAAATACAAGAGAGTAATAATAAAAATATCTGGTGAAGCTCTTGCAAAGGAAAATGGTATGGGCATTGACAACGATAAGCTTGCTTATGTTGTAAAGCAAATCCTTGAAATCCACAAGCAAGGTGCAGAAATCGGTATCGTTGTCGGAGCAGGCAATTTCTGGAGAGGCAGACAAGCCGATGCAGAAATGAATCGCACAACAGCTGACCATATGGGTATGATTGCAACCGTCATCAACGCACTGGCAATTCAAGATAGAATTGAAAGAAACGGCGTTTCATCTCGTGTTATGACAGAGCTTGAAATGCCTGATGTTGCAGAGCCGTTCATCTTCAAAAGAGCACTTCGTCATTTTGAAAAAGGCAGAATTTTAATCTTTGCATGTGGCACAGGAAATCCATATTTTTCAACAGACACAGGCGCAGCATTAAAGGCGGCAGAGGTGGGCGCAAACGCGCTTCTCCTTGCAAAAAATGTTGACGGCGTCTACGATTCTGACCCCAAAATCAATCCCAATGCTAAAAAATTTGACACAATAACCTATATGGATGTCATCGCAAAGGGACTGAAAGCAACAGATACAACAGCAATCACAATGTGCATGGAAAACAACATTCCAGTCATTGCATTCAGCCTTATGGAAGAGGGTGCAATGATAAAAGCAATCAGTGGTGAAAAGGTTGGAACATACATCGGAAACTGACAATCTAACCACATTAATTTGGGTTTTTCAACAAAATTCAGATATTTTTAAAAGAACGAGGCATCTCGTTCTTTTTATTTATTTGCAATAAATAGTGCCATAGAAATAAAAGTCTTGATTTTTTAATTATACTTTGGTATAATTATTTTCAGTTAATAATAGGAGGCAATTTATGTCATACGGAATTGAACTTGTCGATATGATTTTCGACGATATGCAAGAAAAATTTAACAAAACAATCAACAACTATGATGGTGAACTTAAAATGGTCAGATCAGGACGTGCAAATCCTCATCTTCTTGACAAGGTTTTTGTTGACTACTATGGTGTTGAAACAAAGCTGAACGCAATGGCAAATATCACAGTGCCTGAAGCACGTCTTATTGTCATCTCAGTTTGGGATAAATCACAGCTCAAGAATGTTGAAAAGGCTCTTCTCGCCGCAAACATCGGTGTCACGCCCAATAATGACGGCACAGTTATCCGTCTTGTTTTCCCTGAGCTTACACAAGAAAGAAGAAAAGCTATTGTTAAGGACGTCAAAGCAGGCTGTGAAAACACAAAGGTCGTCCTTCGTAATGCACGTCGTGATGCAATTGATGAGCTTAAAAAGCTTGAAAAATCATCAGATATCACAGAAGACGACTTGAAGGATCTTACAGCAGATGTAGACAAGGCTCTTGCAAAGGCAGTTGAAGATGTCGAAAAGATGTGCAAGAGCAAAGAAGCAGAGGTTCTTGAAATCTAATGCAACCCCGACATATAGGCTTTATTATGGACGGCAATGGAAGATGGGCCACTGAAAGAGGCCTAGCTCGTGCCGATGGATATCCCGCAGGGCTTTTAGCCCTGCGTCGTG
>JAFWBH010000036.1 GCA_017507205.1 Clostridia bacterium | reverse complement strand
TGTCAGCAAACATTGAACACGCAAGAAAACAGTTTAACACACTCATTGATATGATGAATTCAAATGAGCTTAAGTTTACAAAGCACGAAGATAATCTCAGCATTTCAAGTGGCTTCAATACAGAGGATTTCCCTGTTGAGTATTTCATTAAAATTGATGTAGAAAGAGAAATCGCAGTGTTTATGTCAAAGCTCCCATTTACGATGCCCGAAGAAAAGAGAGTTGATGGTGCCATCGCAGTGGGTGTCGCAAACAATGGAATCGTCAATGGTTCATTTGATTATAACATTGCATCTGGCGAAATCTATTTTAAAATGGCAGCACCATTCTGTGGCGGCGTTGATTTGTCACAGGATGTTTTTGCATACCTCACCTTTGTTGGAACATCAACCATTGATGCATACAACGACAAACTGTTCATGATCTCAAAGGGTATGATGACTGTTTCAGATTTAATGAAGCAAGAAAATAACTAATTCAGATAACCACAACAAGCCCAAGCAAAAAAGCACCAACCTTGGTGCTTTTTTATTTGATAAAAATTAGATTTAAAGCAATATTTAAAAAGGGTTGAAAAACCTGCAATTTGTGTTAAAATAAAATATAGGTCAAATTTAAAATTATACAATTCAAGAGGTTGATTGTGAGAGTATACAAAGGCGAAAACCCATACATCTTTGTTTCCTACGCCCACAAGGACAAGGATATTGTTTATCCTGTCATTGAGGAACTGCAAAACAGAGGATATAGAATATGGTATGATGAAGGCATTGAAGCCAGCGAGGAATGGGCTGAATATTTGAGAATCTAAACCATTTAATTGGGGATATGCTTGAAGGAGAGGTTGAATATGGACATTAAAAGGTCGATAGAAGAGAGGGTAAATTGGATAAAGCAGTTGCTCAAGGAAACTGGGGCAAGAGGCATTATCTACGGAAATAGTGGTGGAAAGGACTGCACTCTTGTTGCTGCACTTTGCAAGAGAGCAACAGACAATGTTCTTGGCGTCATTATGCCTTGCGAATCAAGGCGCAACTATGGCAGTGACAAGGATGATGCAGTCATTGCAGGGGAGAAATTTCAAATCCCTCAAATTGTCGTAGACTTGACTGAAACAAAGCAGGCACTTATGACTGCAATCGGTGACAATATCAAGGAAGGTGTTGTCAGTGAATATGCTGAAAGAATGGCGCCGGCCAACGCAAATCCCCGACTTAGAATGACGGTTTTGTATTCTCTCGGTCAAGCAAGAGGCTATCTTGTGGCAGGCACAGGCAATCTCTGCGAGATGACCATGGGCTATTTTACAAAATGGGGCGATGGTGCATGTGATTTCAATCCTATTGCCGACCTTACAGTCCCTGAGGTTTATGCAATGTTAAGGGAGCTTGATGCTCCTCAAAGCATCATTGACAAGGTGCCAAGTGCAGGTCTTTACGAGGGACAGACAGATGAAAAGGATATGGGTGTCAGCTATGACGCAATCACTGCCTATTGCAGAGGTGGTGAGGTGTCTGACCATGAAAGACAAAAGATTGACAGGGCTTACAGGTCAACTGCCCACAAGCGCAGTATGCCGAGATATTTTCCAAATTAACAAAACAAGAGTCTTGCTTGGCAAGGCTCTTTTTTTTGTAAAAATAGGTTAGAATGCTGGTTTTTTAAGTGGTCTTTTTACGGCAAAATATTCACGAAAAAATGTGGAAAAATTTGTCGCCTATTTTTTCAAAATAGTTGATTTTAATGATTGCCTTTTTTGGACACTTGTGCTAGAATTTCTAATGAGCGTGCGAGTATGTGCGTATACGCATCGCGCGCCGACTATACAGACAAAATACAAAAAGCAATTTTTGGAGGACAATATGTCAAAAATTAAACTGACCACAGTTGCATTCAAGGGCACACCCGAACAAGAAGCACAGCTCCGTGCAGAGCTCAAAGAAATCGCAAAAATGCCTGGCAGTCTTATGCCAGCACTTCAAACTGCACAAGAAATCTATGGTTACCTTCCCATCGAAGTTCAAGCCATTGTCGCAGAAGAAATTGGCGTTTCAGTCGAAGAAGTCTTTGGCGTTGCAACATTCTACAGCCAATTCGTTCTTAATCCCAAGGGCGAATATCCCTTTGCAGTTTGCCTCGGCACAGCATGCTACGTTAAAGGTAGTGGTGACGTCTTTGCAAAGCTTGAAACAGTTCTTGGACTCAAGGACGGCGAAACAACACCTGACGGCAAATTCTCACTGACAGCAACCCGTTGTATCGGATGCTGTGGTCTTGCACCTGTTATGACAGTGGGCGATGAAGTCTACGGCAAAGTGACAACAGATCAAATCCCCGGTATCGTTGCAAAATATCGCGACTAATACCATTGAAAGCGTGGTGTCAGCTGGCACTACGGACAAAAATTGAATTAAAATATTGATATACATTGGAGGAGTAAAAAAAAT
>JAFWBH010000035.1 GCA_017507205.1 Clostridia bacterium | reverse complement strand
GTGCACACAATGTTGGCACCTGCTATCGCTGTGGTGAAACAGTTGAGGCACTAGTGTCAAAGCAATGGTTTGTGAAGATGAAGGAGCTTGCAGCTCCTGCAATCAAGGCAGTCAAATCAAAGAAAATTGAATTTGTGCCAAAGCGCTTCGAAAAGATTTATTTCAATTGGATGGAAAACATCAAGGACTGGTGTATTTCACGTCAGCTTTGGTGGGGACATCGTATCCCTGCATACTACTGCGATGAATGTGGTGAAACAATCGTTGCAAAGTCAATGCCCGAGACATGCCCCAAGTGTGGTTGCACTCACTTCCATCAGGATGAGGATGTCCTTGACACCTGGTTCAGCTCAGCACTCTGGCCATTCAGCACCTTGGGATATCCCAAGAAAACAAAATCTCTTGGTTATTTCTATCCCACAAGTGTGTTGGTCACAGGCTATGACATCATATTCTTCTGGGTGGCAAGAATGATATTCAGTGGCATCGAGTTTATGGGCGAGGTGCCCTTCAGCGAGGTGCTTATCCACGGTATTGTCCGTGACAGCCAAGGCAGAAAGATGTCAAAATCACTGGGCAACGGCATTGACCCCCTTCTTATCATTGATAAGTATGGCGCAGACGCGCTTCGTTTCTCCCTTGCAACAGGCATTGCTCCTGGCAGTGACACAAGATATACTGACGCAAAGACAGAAAGTGCAAGAAACTTCATCAACAAGCTGTGGAACGCATCACGCTTTGTCATCATGAACATCAATCCCGATGACAACCTTGCATTCCCCTCAAAGCTCAACGGAGCAGACAAGTGGATTCTTGCACGTCTCAATGATGTCATCAAGGAAGTGACCATCAACCTCAACAAGTTTGAGATTGGTCTTGCAGCAGCTCGTCTTTATGATTTTACGTGGACAGAATATTGTGACTGGTATATTGAAATGAGCAAGCCCTTGCTTTATAGCAAGGACAAAAAGGAGCATGAACATGCAGTGGCAATGCTCACATACACCTTGACACAGATCCTTAAGCTTTTGCATCCCTTCATCCCTTACATCACAGAAGAGATTTACTCAAAGTATGCAGAAAAGGGAAGCATCCTTATGATGCAGGATTGGCCATCATACAACAAGAAATTCAATTACAGAAAGGAAGAGAAGAACTTTGAAGGACTTCGTGAGCTTGTTGTGGCAATCAGAAACCTTCGTGCAGAAATGGGCGTTGTGCCTTCAAAGAAGCTCAACGCATACATCAAAGCCACTGATGAGAACTTTATGAAGAAATCAAGCCAATATCTTGACAAGCTTGCAGGCATTGGCAATGTGACATTCATTGCAGACAAGAGTGAAATCACAGAAAGATGCACGGCAATCGTCACACACACGGCAGAGGTGATGATACCCATGGGCGACCTTGTTGATCTTGAAAAGGAAAAGGAACGCATCCTCAAGGAAATTGCAGGAGCAGAAGCAGAAATCAACAAGGCAAAAGGACTCCTTTCAAATCAAGGCTTCGTTGCAAAAGCACCTCAAAAGCTTATTGACAACGAAAAGGAAAAGCTCCAAAGAGCAATTGACAAGCTTGAAAAGCTGAAAGAAAAGCTTGCAGAACTCAATCAATGATTTTATTGCGTAAGCCTTGGTGAAAGCCCTAGGCCTTACGCGTTTTGAATACTGCTCAGCAGTATTGTGAGGTGAATATGGAACTTAAACATTCAGTATCATTTATGATCGGCAACATGGGATATCTTGGAAAGATATTCGTATGGCTTCTTGTGTGTATGTTGATTGTTGGTGGACTTGCAGCAGCAATCTACATCCCAGCAGGCAACGCAATTGAAAACAAGGCAGAAATCCTTGAAGAGATTGACCACATCAAAGGCACATTTGAAAGATTTGTCAGAGATGAAATAAGCTTGTTTGATGGCTTTGCAGATATTGAACAGCACATCGTCAAGGGCATTCAGGCACTTCTCTCAAATGCAGGAGCAATGGCAGGCTTTATCATCGCAGCCATTGTGCTTTATTGCCTCTATCTTTTCTTGACCGGCATCTGCCACTATACAATTGGCTTCATAACCAACGAGCTGATGACCTCAAACACAAGATATGGCTTTGTTGCAGCAACCCTCAAAAACATCAAGACATCATCAAAATTTGCACTCTGCAAGATGCTCATCACATGTCCTCTTGATCTTGCCATCGTCACAGTTGTGTGCGCAACAGGCTTTGGACTTATGAAGCTCATCGGATTCCCTGCACTTGCAGTGGCACTTGTCCTGGGTGTTGGACTATTTTCATTCCGTGCAATGCTCTTTGCAGGCTGGATTCCTCGTATGCTTTACAATCCCGAGGAGAAGGTGTTTTCAGCATTTTCAAGAAGCGTGGCAAGCGTTAGACAAAACTTTGGTGGCTTCTTCAAGACCTTTGCAACAATATTCTTCACAGCATACTGTTGTGTGGCAGCATTGACAGTGCCCACCTTTGGTGTTGTCAACCTCTTGGTGCCCTCAACATATTTCTTCGTCCTTCGTTCAGTTGAGCTTATTGGCTATTACAAGCTCAACGGAATGAGCTTCTACGTTGATCCTCGCACAGTCGTCAACACAATTGAATACGGCTATCGTAAGGAAAATCAAACAGAAGCCACAGACGAATACAACGACATCAATTATTGAGAAATAGGCAGAATATGAAGATTAAAATGCAGTTTGGACCTGCTAAAACTGCGATTATTGCAATTGTGGCAGGTGTAGCACTTGTGCTTATGATACTTGATGCACTGCTCCTAGGTGGTGTATTTGGTGAAGATGTCAATGTGCCTGTGGCAAGCATTTCACTGGTTGCTGGGGCAATCATTTTGGCATCTACACTGTCCCTTTTGTTCGGCAGTCAATATGTCATTCTTGATGACAAATTCAAGGCTGTGTTCAGCTTCCTCTACATTGTTGAGGTTCAATATACAGCTGTCCTTGATGTCCGTCAAAACACCGTTGACAAGCAGGTGTCAGTTGATGTCAAAAACAACAAGGGTGGTGTCAGCACTCTCATCCTCAACCTCACAGGTGATAGTGCAGACGAGGTGGCAAAGGAAATCGCTTCAAGAAGTGGTATGTTTGTTGAATACTATTCACAAGAAAAGAAAAATCCCAAGCAATAATAATCTTGCCTATGAAAAACACAGAGGCGTCCAGCATATACTGGCTCTGTGAATATAGACGTAAAAATCAATCTGAAAGCCATTGCCGACAACATTCGGCGATACAAGAAT
>JAFWBH010000004.1 GCA_017507205.1 Clostridia bacterium | reverse complement strand
GACAGAAGAGTATTGTATGAGTCTGACTATTATTTCCTCAACCTCACCAACCATTATTATGGTGCTGAAAGAACTGGTGTTGGCACAAGAAATATTTTGAAGGAAGGCTATTATTACGCAACCTATTGCATTATTGTTGACACCCAAAAGGAAGGTCATTACGACCAATTTATTCTTGACAAGGATTTCAATATTGTCTATTCACTTTCAGGCAACTTTGGTGCATCAAAGGACAAGATTGAAGAGGTGGACTCCGTATCATATTTTGACCTTGCATTGCTTTATGTTGACGGCTATGGCATTTCACCCTTGCCTTCATCACAGGTCCGAGTTGTTGACAGCGAGGGCAACACACTCTTCACCATTGACAAGACAGTCACATCTGCTGTCTACAACAATGGTATGATCATTGCAACAGCAATCAACACAAAGGGCGTCACCACCTATGCAGTTTACGATGCAACAGGCAAGGAAATCGTGCCTTTCTCTGAGGGATATACAGAAATCAATCCCTTCCTTGGCTACTATACAATCGCCAAAAAGGACGGCAATACAGTGCTTCTTTCAAAGGACGGCAAGGTTGTTGAAAAGATGAGTGACAATGTGTCAGCACCCCTTGCAGACATCGCAAAAACATCAAGCAAGGCAGACATCTACAAGCTGGGCGCATATATGTTTACTGAAACAAGAAAGAATGCAGATGGCGAGGATACAAAATACTACGGCATCAAAAACCTTTCAACCGATGTAAACAGCAATGTGCTTATTGAAGCCAATATGATTTCAGGCAGTATGCTTTATGCACCCACATCAAGCCCCGACCAAGTATATGTGTTTGCAAAATTTGAAGGCAAGGAAGAGTTTGTTGTCTACAAGCTTACAACAGAAAATAAGCAATAATAAAACACCCCATATTAATATGGGACTTACAAAATGAAAACAGAAATTCTTGAGGCAAAATATGGCATTGAAAAAGGCGCAAGGCTCATCACAAGTGGTGAGCTTGTTGTCTTCCCAACCGAAACTGTTTATGGCTTGGGTGCTGACGCATTCAATGAAGAGGCAGTGAAGAATATCTTTGTTGCCAAGGGCAGACCTCAGGACAATCCTCTCATTGTGCATATCTCGTCTGTGGAGCAGGTGAAGGAAATTGCAAGAGATATTCCTGACAGCTTTTACAGGGTGGCAGAGAGGTTTATGCCCGGACCAATATCAGTGGTTTTGAAGAAGGGGGACAAGATTCCATATGCTGTCACTGCTGGTGGAGATACTGTTGCAGTGCGTATGCCATCAAATGAAATTGCAAGGAAGCTTATCGCTTTGTCAAAGCCCCTTGCAGCACCCTCGGCAAATAAAAGCAAGCATATATCACCAACAACGGCAAAGCATGTCTATGACGATTTAAATGGCGAGGTTGCTCTCATTATTGATGGTGGCGCTTGCAATGTAGGCATTGAAAGCACAGTCCTTGATTTAACCACAGATATTCCCACGGTTTTAAGACCAGGTGCTGTAACCGTTGAAATGCTTTCAGAGGTGTTGGGAGAAGTAGAGGAAAAGGGCAAGGTCATCAAAATTGCCAAGTCGCCAGGTATGAAATACACCCACTACGCACCAAAGGTGCATACAGTGGTTGCAGTCAGTGTGGCTTCTGCCATTGCTGAATATGATAAATGTGTAAAAAACGGAGGCAAGCCTGTGCTTGTATATCGTGGAATTTATGGTGATGACCTTGGTGACAGAAATGTGATTGACCTTGGTAGAACGCCAGAAGATTATGCAAGAAGCATCTATTCAGCTCTCCGTGACGCCGAGGAAAAATATGACGAAATCATCATTGAGGAGCTTCACGGCAAGGGTATGGAGTTTTCTGTTATGAACAGAGTCTACAAATCTGCTGGGAACAAGCTGGTGTAGTATGGTTGTCACCTTTGTCTGTGTTGGAAATACTTGCAGATCTCCTCTTTTGAAGCACCTTTTTGAAAGGTATGCTTTTCAATGTGATTTTCCTTGTCAGGTGAAAAGTGCAGGGCTTAGTGTCGCCGATGGCAAAATTTCACCTATGACAAAAAAGATATTGTTAGAACACGGAATTGAGGTGGAAAACCAAAACACCACTGTCTTTGATGAGAGGCTTGCAGAGGAAAGCGATCTCATCATAGCCGTCACTGGCAAGATTGCAGATTTCATAAGCGAAAGGGGCTATGAAAACAAGGTGTACTCATTGTCAAGCCCCCTTATCAATGGTGAGGATATGGCTGATCCATACGGAGCAGGCATTGAGGAATATGAAAGGATATATCACCAAGCCTTGTCAGCACTCCCCAAAATTTTGACCATAGCCAAAATGTTCAGATAGCTTTAAGAAGCTCCTTGAAAAGCTTGATGTGGATTTCCTCGTCAACGATTATCCTTTCAATAAGCTGTTTCAGACAATCCTGATTTAGATTTAAAATTGTCCGTTCATAGTTGAGTATTGCAGTTTCCTCGGCAAGAATGTTTTGCCTCAAAAACTTTTTTGTGACAAGGGTGTAGTTGACAGCGCTTCCACTCCAATAGGTTCTGCCAGCGATTATGGGATAGCCACCCAGGGCAGTGATTGCCTCTCCAAGCCTTTCCATATGCTTCATTTCAACAATGGATATGCCATGAAGCACCTCTGCAATTTCCTTGACATGACAGATGAAGTGCTGAAATGAGTAGGTCATAATTGCGGTGACCTCGCCGGCATTTCCACCATATGAGGGCATAAGCAATCTGCTGTCCAACAGGTTTTTTTCAACTGAAATCACGGGATAATTAAGCTCACTTTCATATTTTTGAAGGTCCATAAATTTCTCCATTTTTTGTGCTATTTATATTCAGAAAGGGCAAAATGTGTGAAAATCAACCTTGAAAGACTGCAAATTTGTGTAAATTTGTAATAAAAGATAGAAATAATATTTCTTTGATGTGTTTTTTGCTTGCCAAAATTCTTTGACTATGCTAAAATCACATAGATAATTTTTTGGAGGTATAAAATGATCAACTCATTTTTCAACACTCTTATTGCTGCAACTGATGGTGTTGCAGGTTCAATCGCCAAAGAGGTAAGAGATGCTGTTTGTATGGCATTTATGATATTGATGATGATTTCAGCAATCGCAATGATCGTCATCGTTATAATGCAAAAGGGCACAAACGAGAACGTTGGAGCCATCACTGGTGTTTCAGACACATATTTTGGAAAGAACAAAGAGAGATCAAGGGCAAGCATCTTGAAGATAGTCACATATGTATT
>JAFWBH010000003.1 GCA_017507205.1 Clostridia bacterium | reverse complement strand
TACGACCGTGCTATGCCCATCAACATCAACAGCAAGGGTGTTCCTTTTGAAGCTCCCGACACAGACGGTGTCTACATCAGCTTTGAGCACCTTGAAGATATGTTCCACAAGGCAATGGATGAAAACAAGGTTTCACAGGAAAACCTTGACAAAATTGACGCACTTGATGACTACGTCATTGAACACTTCAGACTTGCGTTCGGCAACCGTATCGTCAAGCAATTGAAGGAGTTTGTCCCTGCATATATTGCATGTGGTGGCACCGAGCTTGACGGCTTGGATTACGTCCTTTGCAACAAGATTCTTCGTAAGTTTGAATCACTCAACCTGTCATACATCCGTGACGAAATTGACGGACTCATTTTGTATCTCAGCGAGCAATTCGGTGAGGACGCAATGGGCGAATGCAAGGAATATCTCTCACGACTCAAGAAGCTCTTCTGATTTGTATTTGGTATTCTCAGTGGCTTTGTCAGTGGCATAGCCACTGAGATGTGAAAAAGATTATGGCTGACAATAAACTAACAAGAGAAATCTATCTCAATTATGCCAAAAAAATCGTTTCCGTCCTTTATGGTGACGAGTTCTTTAACCAATACAAAAAAAGGGTAGAGGACGGCTTTTCTGAGTTCAAGCTGGTCAAAAAACGCTTGATTCAAGACATCTCAATTGACTGGATTTCCACCATTGAAGAAGTTTTGCCCAACCTTGACACTATCGTGCGTAACCCACGTAAGTTCATCGTTCAGGAAGAAGACATCGTGGACATTTCTCTTTGCAAGGCAATTTCCACCGAATCGGTCAAGCACCTGGCACAACACACCAATATGATTTCAAAGGTCGACAAGGACGGCACGGTCACACCCAGCCGTATCCTCAACATCACAAAAGAGGAGTCCTTTGAGATTTATGAAAACCGATTCATTTACACCCTTCTTCTCAAATTGAAGGACTTTGTGCAGATTCGCTACGACAAGATCAAGAAGGCATCTGCAACACAAGACGTATTGCAATTGAATGTTGACTCAAAGTTCAGCTTGCCCTCAAAGAAGATCACATATCGCACTGAGTATATGGCACAATTGAGCTTTGATGAAGTCATGCGTATGGATCCTGAAACCCTTGAAAAGATTGAACGTATTGCAAGGATTGACAAGATCATCACCGACTTTTTGGCATCATCATTTGCAAAGGCGATGCGCAACTCTGCGCCTGTTCGCCCACCTATTACAAGAACAAACGTCATTTTGAAGGAGCCAAACTTCAAGAAGGCTCTGACATTGTGGCAATTCATTGAAACATATCAAGCAACAGCTGGCTTCTCAACCACAGATGATATCGAAGATATCAAGGTTGAAACACCTCAACAAACACAGCTTCGTCAGATGGTCACCCTCAACACAATGCTCTTTGAGAGTTTGTATGACCAGCACGAAACTGATATGGGCATGGATGATGCCGATTTCACCGACCTTTTGCGTGTTGGTGACCTGGACTTCTCAAAGGACGAAATTCAGCACGATGAGTATGCTCAAAAGCTGGATGAGGACTTGAAGGACGAGGCAGAGCTTGAAGAAGAGGTCAAGCCTGAGGAATCGGCTGAGGAAACCATTGAGGAAGCAAAGACAGAGGAAGCTCCTCAAGAAGAAACGCCTCAGGAAGAAGCTCCACCCGAAGAGGACAAGACGGAGGAAACTCCCGAAGAGCCCGAAATCGAGGAGCAAGAGATTGAGGTTGAAGAAGAGGTCGAAAAAGAGGTTGAAACTCCCCCCAAGGAAGAGCCAGAGGACGAGGAGCCCGATGCTGACCAATTTGACCAACATCTCTTTGAGGTCCGAAAGATCTACAAGAAGCCCGAAGACGACAAGATGCGTCAAGAGGAAATTGCCAAGATCAAGGACGCAATTGACAGATGTCTTACTGCTTATCGCAAAATCAAGCAGGACGAGCTTGATGAGCGTGAAAAGGAAGAGGCTCTCAAGCGTAGACAAGAGGATCTTGAGCGCAGAGCAGAGGCATTCCGTAAGCGCAGAGAAAATCTCGACAGAGAGGACGGTCAAGTCTATCTTGGAAATGACGCCTTTGACAAGGCAAAGATCAAGGCAAAGGCTGACAAGGACAAGAAGGACAAAAAGCCTCTTGTCAACAAAAATGAAAACCTCACACTCACAGATTCCAACACGGACGATATCCGTAAGGATATCGAGCTTGCCGAAAAGGAGAAGGCAGAGCGTGATGCCAAGTATCGTATCGCATTTGCTGGCGACAACAATGGCGATGAAGAAAGAGATGCTGACCTTCCCTCTGCTGACCTTGAAAAGCAACTCAAAGCCAAGAAGAAATCTGCCAAGAAGCCTGCTGAAAAAGCACCCACAGAAGCAACTCCCATTGACGATATTCCCGAAAGAAAGGGCATCAATTTGGGCAAGAATGCAATGGGTGGAGCTGACATCGGCAGTGGTCTTGCAGGAGGCTTTGGCGACACAGCACTTGCACCCAGACCAAAACGCAAAAAATCAATCAATCCCGTTGACGAAAACAAGGTGCGCGTAGGCGATGCACCCGTCAAGGGTGATGAGGGTGATCTTGATTCATTTGCCGATCAAAAGGCAAATCTTGGTGACCTTTCAAAGCCCAACGGAAGCTCAAAGCGCAAGCCAAAGGCAAAGGCTGCTCCTGAGGAGCAACCTGCACCAGCAGAAGAAGCACCCAAGGCAGAGGAGCCTGTCACAGCACCCGAAGGTCAACCTGAAGAGGCTGTCAAGCCTAAGATCAGAAAGTCCTCAGGACCTATTGATCCATGGAGCTTGTCACATACAACCCTCAACCAAAAATATGACACACCCAGTGGCAAAAATCGCACATTTGCTCCCGTTGATGAAAGCAAGGTCGGCGTAGGCAATGCTCCCATCCGTATGAAATCAGCCAATGAGCTTTTGTCCACCTTTGGTGAAGAAACAACATCACAAAAGCCCGTCTTCAAGAAGAATAATGACGAGGAAGATGGTGAATAATTGAGGGATATTGAAGCATAATGGCATTTACAGCTGAACAAAAACAAAAAACAAAAAAAATACTTAACATAATTACCACGGTGATATTCGCCGTGGTATTTGTGTGTCTAGTTGTGGTTTTTGT
>JAFWBH010000034.1 GCA_017507205.1 Clostridia bacterium | reverse complement strand
GTCGGCGATGACCTTCATATCATCTTCCTTCATACCACGAGTGGTGATGGCTGGCGTGCCAATTCTTAGGCCACTGGTGACAAAGGGCTTTTCTGGATCGCCTGGGATTGAATTCTTGTTGGCTGTAATGTGTGCCTCATCAAGCATTTTTTCAAGAGCCTTGCCAGTGACACCTGTGCCTACAAGGTTTAAAAGCATAAGATGGTTGTCTGTGCCACCCGTGACAAGATTTACGCCTCTGTCAAGGAGTCCTTGGGCAAGTGCCTTGGCGTTTTTGATGACTTGTTGTTGATATGCCTTAAATTCTGGAGACAATGCTTACTTAAATGCGACAGCCTTTGCTGCTATGATGTGCATAAGAGGACCACCCTGTGAGCCGGGGAATATTGCCTTATCAATTGCCTTGGCTAAATCCTCATTGTTGGTCATAATCATGCCACCACGAGGTCCACGAAGGGTTTTGTGGGTGGTTGTGGTAACAAAGTCTGCGTAAGGCACGGGACTGGGATGAAGTCCTGTGGCAACAAGACCTGCTATGTGTGCAATGTCAACAAGGAGATATGCGCCAACCTCATCGGCTATTTCTCTGAATTTCTTGAAATCAATGATTCTAGGATATGCACTTGCGCCAGCGACGATCATCTTGGGCCTATGCTCAAGAGCAAGACGGCGCACCTCATCATAGTCAATGAGCCCTGTTTCAGCATCTACACCATAGCTGACTGAATTGAAAAACTTCCCATTGCCACTGAGGTTTACCTTTGAGCCGTGTGTCAGATGTCCACCAGCATCAAGTCCCATGCCAAGAATGGTATCACCACCTTGAAGCACTGCATAATATACACCAAAGTTTGCGTTGCAACCACAATGTGGTTGAACATTGGCAAATTTTACACCAAACAGCTGTTTTGCACGTTCAATGGCAAGGGTTTCTGCCACGTCAACGTGTTGACAACCACCATAGTATCTCTTTGAGGGATAGCCTTCGGCATATTTGTTTGTATGGAAGCTACCAGCAGCAGCGAGGACTGCAGGTGAAACAATATTTTCACTGGCAATAAGCTCAATGTTATGTTTTTGTCTGTTGAGTTCGTCAACCATTGAGCCATAAAGCTCTGGGTCAACCATTTTGATAATTGATAAATCTACCATAATACACCCCCAAAAAGTGTGATAAATTACAGCACGCTATTGATTGCGTCTGCAAGCTGTGTCTTTTGTCTAAATCCTACGTGCTTGTCTACAAGCTGACCATCCTTGAAAATGAGCACTGTAGGAATGCTCATAATGCCAAATCTTCTTGCAAGGTCTTCGTTTTCATCAACATCAACCTTTCCAATGACGGCTCTGCCGTCAAAGTCGTATGCAAGCTCTTCAATGACAGGTGCAAGCATCTTGCAAGGGCCACACCAGGTTGCCCAAAAGTCTACTGCAACCACTGGATTGTCAGCCAATACTCTGTCAAAATTATCTCCGGTTAAAGTCACATATTTTGCATTTTCACTCATAATATTTCTCCTTCAACTATTTATTTTTTTCTGGAAGCCCATCCAAAACCTCTATCATCCTTGGGACCAGCCTTTGTGACTTGCGTAGCACACAAAAATCTATGGGTAGTGCGATAATAAGACCAACAACCAAGCCTGCCACTGCAAGTATGCCTTGAGCAAGTGGTGAAAGAATGCTTCCTATCAACACTCCAACGACCACCAACGCAAGTGGAATAAGATATATCAGCGCTGACATCCATCTCAGCCCTTTGTTGCCCATATCAACAGACACATAGTCACCAGGATTGATATTGAGTGTGTTTTTCACCTCTACCTCAACCCTAGTGCAATCATTGCTCACTCTGCAAAGCTGGCATTTATCACACTCGCCTCGTCTTTTAAACGTGACTACGGCAATATCGTCACGGGTTTTGGCAACTTCACCATATTCAATCATAAATTGCCTTTTTTAAGGTCATCAAGGGAAATTTGCTTTGACTCGCCTTCCCTCATATTCTTCACTGTTGCAACGCCTTGATCAAGCTCATCATCTCCGATGATGGCAACATAATGTGCATTTATTTTGTCGGCATACTTCATTTGTGCTTTGAGGCTACGTCCCATAAGGTCAGTTTCTGCACTCAAGCCTGCCTGCCT
>JAFWBH010000033.1 GCA_017507205.1 Clostridia bacterium | reverse complement strand
TTTGGGAATGCCTCTTTCACTAGACACCTTCTTCACTGCTTCCTTTTTGTCCATGCCACCATTGATGTAATGAAGAAGATGCTCCTCTATGGTCATATCTTGAAGAGAGCTGTCTCCTTTTGCTCCCTCAACGATCATAACAATCTCGCCTCTCTCCTCTGCTTCAAAATCTCCAAGAGAAGTGACGGTCACACACTCGTGAAGCTTGGTGATTTCTCTGCAAACATAAACCTTTCTATCCCCAAATATTTCCTTGATGTCGCTGGCTGTTTTTTTGAGGTCATGAGGTGCAACATAAAATATTACTGGCACCTCGCTTTTTGCAAATTTTGACAGAAGAGCCATTTTAAGCTTCTTTTTTTCAGGCATAAACCCCAAGAAAGTGAAGCCTGTGCAATCTATCCCACTCATTGCAACAGCACTTGCAAAGGCTGTTGGACCGGGGACAACCTCAACATCAACGCCTCTTTCACGGCACAATCTCACCAACACTGCACCAGGGTCAGATATGGCAGGCATACCTGCATCTGTGATGAGGGCAACATTCTTCCCCTCTTCAATTTCACCCACAAGATATTCACCACATTCCTTCTCATTGAATTTGTGGTATGCCACAAGACGTGCCTTGATCTCATAATGGTTGAGAAGCCCGAGAGAATGGCGTGTATCCTCGCAGGCAATAATGTCCACTGCCTTTAAAGTTTCAAGGGCGCGCAGTGTTATATCCTTGAGATTGCCTATGGGTGTGCCAACAATATATAGTTTTGCCATCAGTTGTAAAGCTCCTTGACTTTGTCAAAATATCTGCCCTCTTCATCCATAAGAACTATGGTTGATGAATTCAGACCTGTTTTTCCACCCTTCTTGGCAGAAATAATCACCGTATCCACACCCTTTGAAAGCTTGGGGTAGATATAGGTGATATGCTTTGGTTCAAGTCCATTTTGGTGAAGTGATGTGATCAGCTCAACAAGCCTGTCTGCCTTGTAGACAACAAAAAAATCTCCACCATTTTTTAGGGCGTATGCACCTGCCCTCACAAAGTGGTCTATGGAGTTTTCCCCCTGCTTTCTTGCAGTTGATTTTGCATCTGTCACACCAATGCCGTCATCAGCTGTGAAATATGGTGGATTGCAGATTGCCTTGTCAAACTCCCCTGCTCTCACAAGCTCCTTGATGTCTTTGACATCACCTGTCAAAACAGATATCCTGTCCTCAAGCTTGTTCATCTTGACACTGCGTCTTGCCATATCGGCAGTGGCTGGGTCAATCTCTATGCCAACGACTCTTTTCACACCTTTTTTTACAGCAGTGAGAATTGCAAGAACACCACTGCCTGTGCCAAGGTCAATGAGAGAGTCCTCTGCACCTACTTTTGCAAGATTTGCAAGAAGCACAGAATCGGCAGAGAACAGATAACCATCGTCATTCTGCAAGACTACATAGTCCCCTGTGAGAAAGGTGACAAATTCACTCATTAGGCTCTGACCACTGTGATTTTGAGGGTTGCGGTGATTTCGGGATAGACACGGACGGTCACTTCAAAGTCACCGAAGTCACGGATGTTTTCTTTCAGTTCGATTTTCTTTTTGTCAACGTAGTAGCCTTGCTCTTGAAGTGCAGATGCAATGTTGTCGTTGGTGACACTGCCAAACATCTTGCCATTGTTGTC
>JAFWBH010000032.1 GCA_017507205.1 Clostridia bacterium | reverse complement strand
TGCAATTCTGTCAACATCAACAGGCTTTTCACCAACAAGCACATATTCTGCACCACCAGCAAGAGCTGAATTGATTGCAATATCTCCACAATGTCTGCCCATAACTTCAAGGATCATAATTCTATCGTGAGAAGTGATTGTGTCACGTAGACGAAGAATTGCGTCAATGACTGTGTTGCAAGCAGTGTCAAAGCCGATTGTGTAATCGGTGTATCCCATATCGTTGTCAATGGTTGCAGGGATGCCGATGACACGCATATCTGTGTGCTTATGTATCTCTTGCATTCCTCTGAACGAGCCGTCACCACCTATAACCACAAGATGATTGCATCCACGCTTCAAAAGGTTGTCAACAGCCTTTTTCATCACCTCGGTGTCCATAAACTCCTTGCTTCTGCCAGTGCGAAGGATTGTGCCACCAGTGTGGACACAGTTTGAAACACTGCTGTATTTCATTTCAAAGATGTCGTCTTCAATAAGACCGACATAGCCACGGCGCACACCATAGACGGTGTAGCCTTGTGCCATTGCGTAGCGAACAACTGCGCGAATGCAAGCATTCATACCCGATGCATCTCCACCACTTGTAAGCACTGCGATTTTTTTGTTGTCGTATTCCATATTCTCTCCAACGGGCTCACACCCGTATAAAATATTATCGTTTAATATTTTAGCACATAGTCACTCTCAATGCAAGAAAAATTATATACACTACCATTTTCATATTTTTATATGAAAAAAAGCAGGAGTGCGTGACTCCTGCCTTTTCAGCAATTTTTCATTTATTTCAGCTTATTTTTTGACATACTTTACTCTTGCATCGCCCACAATATTGCTTATGCGTTTTATAAGCTCGTCTGTCACCTCAACCCTCATTGGATATTCCATAAGCATCTGCTTTCCACCTCTCCAAACCTGTGCTTGAACAGGGGTGTCGCCAGGGAACATTGTAAGAACACCAGCAATAAGCTTCTGCTCCGTTGGGGTGTTGACAAGCACATACAAAACTCCCTTGCTTGTGGAGTTGGTTTGAGCACTGTTGTTTTTCCAAAGCTCAAGCCTGTCAATGTTGACCTTGGGGTCTGTTTCATCACGAAGGTCAATGCGTCCAAAGACTCTCAATGGTGCGTCAGATTCAAGAAGCTTGCCATATTGCTCATAAGCCCTTGCATACATGCTAAATGAGATTGAGCCCATCTTGTCTTCAAGCATACCAACAGCAAACTTTGCCTGGGTGCTCTTTGACACCTTCTTTTCAAACGAGGATACAATACAGCCCATTGAAACCTGCTTTCCGTTCCACTCTGTATCCACTGCCATACCCTCTTCATAGACATCATTGCTTTCGCTGTTTTCGACAAAATCGGCTACATAAAGCATACTAGTGTCGAAGTTAAACTCCCCTTTGCGTGATTTGTAGTTGTCAAGAGGGTGTCCACTGACATACATTCCAAGAACCTCTTTTTCGTCTGCCAAAATCTGTTCTTGAGGGTATTCTTCAAGCTCTGTATATTGAATGCTGACGTCTTCAACGAGGTCATCAAACAGGCTCATCTGACCTGAAAGGCTGCTCTTCTTGTCGTTGGCAACAGTTGCCATAATGCGCTCATAGGATGCAAGCAGAGTTGCTCTTGTCTTGCCAAAGCAATCAAGTGCGCCACCCTTGATAAGACTTTCAACCATACGCTTGTTGATTTGTCCAGAGCATCTTTCAATGAAGTCACGGATATCCTTGAAGGGTCCGTTTTCTCTTTCCGTCAAGACATATTCCATAGCCTGCTCACCTACGTTCTTGATGCCCATAAGACCATAACGAACGTTGTCATTTTCAATGGAGAAGAATTTCTTTGACTTGTTGATGTCGGGTGCCATAATCTTGACACCTTGACGGCGAAGATAATTGACATAGTGACGAAGCTCATCTGAGTTGGTGATACGGTTGTTGATGACTGCCACCATCAAGTGAGTGGGATAATAGCATTTAAGATAGCCTG
>JAFWBH010000031.1 GCA_017507205.1 Clostridia bacterium | reverse complement strand
GTAGAAGAAGAGCTTGTTGAAGAGAGCGAAGAGGCTCTTGAAGAAGTGGCTGACGAAGCAGTTGAAGAAGAAATTGACGAAGAAGGGGAAGAAGACGATATGTTCGGTAGAAGAAAGAAGGCAAGAGAAGCAGCACAACAAATTCCTCAAGAGGAAAGAACATTCCTTGAAAGTGAAATCGTTGAGGACGAGGAAAGAGAATATCTTGACAGTGAAGTCGTTGACGATGAGGTTGTTGCTCCTCAAGAAATCGTTGAAGAGGAAGAAAACCTTGATGAAGGTGATGAAGAGGTCAAAGCACCCAAGCTTTCAAAGCTCGGTGGTGTCACAGATTTCATCCTTTCAAAGAATTTCTCAACAAAGCAAAGACTCCAGCTTTCAGGTGCAATGGTCGGACTCTGTGTCAAATACAAGAAGGACCCCGAAAACTTCAAGCACGCAAGAAAGAACACAGCAAAGCTTCTTGCAAGCGTTGTCATGGACAAGATGAAGGAAAGACAAGCACAATAACCATCTCAAAGCATAAAAAATACGCCGTTCAGTGAAACACCTGAACGGCTTTTTTTTGTAATGCAGGAAAATGCTCAATGATGGTGAAAATGTTGAAAAAGCGTGGTTTTTGGTGTATAATTTGGTTTAATGCATCAAAAATTCTCCAAAACGGCTAGTAATTCGGCAGATTGTGTGTTGTTTTCTCTCTGTCCAAGATGTAGAATTCAATCATCAAAACGAAATGCAAGGAGGCATTTATGGAAAAGAAAACAATAGGCAAATTCATATCAGTATTGCGCAAGGCAAAGGGTATGACACAACAGGAGCTGGCAGACAAGTTGCTCGTGTCAGACAAGACTGTCAGCAAGTGGGAGCGTGACGAGCGTATGCCCGATATATCATTGTTGCCTGCAATAGCTGAAATATTTGGAATAACAACAGATGAGCTTCTCCGTGGAGAAAGAAACAACCCTGAAAGAGAAGGTTACGGCACAGAAGAAACCGAAGCAAAATAAACAGCAAAGAGTGAAAAACAATTCAAAAATATGCTTGGCAAAAGACTCCATTTATATAGGGGATTGAGTTTTATATCCATTTCTTTGTTGGTTGTTGCATTTCTAATTGCTGTCACAGTAAACTTTGTGGCAAAGCGTGGCGATATTGCGTTTATGTGCTCAATAATCGTGTGCGTTGCAAGTGAAATTTGTCAAGTTTTATTCGCTCATAATGCGTGGGTACATTTTGACGAAGATGATGATGTGTGTCGTGATCAAGTTGTGTCAATCAACAACAAGATTGCACGAACTGCAGTGGCAATTTCCTTTGCGTGCTTTGGGTCAGTTGCATTCTATTTGCCGATTGTCAAATGCTATGAGCTTATCAGCAAAGGATTTACAGATGTCTATGCTGGAGAAAACCATTTCTTTTTGATTGGTGGTTTGACTGCAATATGTGCATTGTTTGGCGCATTTGCAATCTACACCTTGTTTGTGAGAAAGGCATTGCACAAGAAAGGCATCATCGTGTTAAATGACCACGAAGAAATTGTGCATAAACGCAACAAAAAAATGATGTCAACAATGGCAATAGTGTTTCTTTGCGTGACTATAGTGTTTTGTGTTGGCATGGCAGTTTTGAATAATGTTCAATTGACAAAAAAAGAACTGTATTCCAGCTGGGGCGATGTCAAAGCCACAACTGAGCATGACTATAATCAATGGGTGAAGGAAAACTTTGGCGATGATGAATTGATGAAAATGTATGCAGACAAGGAGTACAAGGCTTACAAAGAATTGGTAGAGGCATACGAGGACTATGGTTTTAAAGAGATAGAGTTTTATTACCATAAGGACCATTATACCAGCGATGGCTTCGCTGTTGTTTACCCCGAGCATGAATACCTTGCCACAGCAAAACAATATCAAGCAGTGAGAATTATCAACGATAGAGTGTCAGAAATTGCAAAGCCAATCTTGTATTCAGTTCTCGTTGCAGACGTTGTCATATCAGCAATTGTCTATTATGTCCTAGCAAGGAAAAACAAAAATCAAGACCTTAATGACGAGGCAGTAGAAGAAGCAATTTAAAGTAAAAACAAGAAATATTAAAGGCACTCAATAGAGTGCCTTTTTAAATGAATTGACACTGCGTGTCATGAATTCTCGCTATGCTCCATAAACTGTCCAACGGACATTGTGGTCGAAAGAATATTCGCACTCACTTGTTCAGAAACGGAACGCGAGCCACAGCGGTGGCGAGAAAGCGAGTGCCGAGCACCAGACGAGAGTGCGCCAGTCGCTGGCATCCACTCAAAAAATCGCCAAGCGACAAGTGGCATAATGAGAGGACTGCCCCTAATGTGCGAGAGCCGACTGTTGCCCCTTTGCAGAGCAAATGAGGGGAAACACGTGAGGAAGGGGTGGTTATTCACTTGATATGTTCGCACTCACCCATTTAAAATTGCTTTAAAAACTGCGATATTTAGATGCATAGCAAGAAAGAAAAACCCACGGGGGTCGTAGCATACTTGTCGTATGTGAGAATCCTGTGGGTTGTATCTGACGATGATAGGCACTAAATAGCGCAGTTTTATTTGAGCATTTTTTTCTTAGAAAGAATGATAGCAATAACAACACAGATGACCACTGAGATGCCGATGACAACCCAGAAGCCCCAAGGCTGATTCTCGAATGGGACACCTGTATTCATACCCCAGAATGAGCCTATCATACTAGGCACTGCAACGATAAGTGTCAGTGAGGTCAAAACCTTCATTGCCACGTTTAGATTGTTGGAAATGATAGATGCATATGTGTCCATTGTGCTGTTCAAAATGTCACGATAGATGTTGGACATTTCAATTGCCTGTCTGTTTTCAATAAGCACATCCTCCCACAAATCCTCGTCCTCTTCAAAGAACTTGATATACTTGGGCAACTTGTCAAGGACAACAGTGTTTGAACGGAGTGATGTGGAGAAGTAGACCAGCGAGTTTTCAAGGTCAAGCATTTCGCTGAGCTCGCTGTTGCGCATTGCCTTGTCCAGCTCGTTTTGAACACGCTGTGATGCACGGTCAATTTGACGAAGATATTGCAGATACTTTTTTGAAATTGCGTATTGCAATTGGAGCAGGAATCTTGTGCGCTTGTGGATGTTGAAGTCCTTTATGAAGCGACCACTCATAAGGTCGTTGATGATGGTTGTTTCATTCAAGCATACGGTGACAACAACGTCATCGGTTGAAATGAAGCCGAAGGGCAGTGTTGAATAGGTATAGTGATCTCCGTCATCCTCTGTGATAGGGATGTCGGTGAGGGCGAGAAGAACGTTGTCCTCTTTTTCAATACGTGCTCTTTCTTCATCGTCCAGTGCCGCCTTGATCATATCCTCAGGGATTGCAGTTGCGCCAGCCACAAGCTCAATTTCCTTGTCGGTAGGGTTGGACATATGCACCCACTTTCCTGAAAAATCAAAGCCCTCGACCACAAGGTCGGGGTTTACGGTTACGATTGATTTGTTGAGTTTTTGGTAAACTTGAATCATAATCGGCCTCCTCTGCAATGTAAAACGCACTGCCTTTGGAAACCGCAAAAGCGTGCGATTAGATGTTGGTGATTTGGCTACTTCGGTAGTCTGAATCCATCGATATTTGCACTCCTAAAATTGATGAGTCTATTTTAGCAAAAAAAAATGGTTACCGTCAACTGAAATTGCTTGCAAAAATATCTATTTTTTGATAG
>JAFWBH010000030.1 GCA_017507205.1 Clostridia bacterium | reverse complement strand
GTGTCAGGTCATAGTCAGTTCTGTCTGCGATACCCCAAAGCTCGCCCCAGCCAAATGGGAAGAGGAATTCAAAGTCGGTTGTTGCCTTTGAATAGAAGCAAAGCTCTTCGGGATCGTGGTCACGGAGTCTGAGGCAATCATCGTTCATGCCAAGCTCAAGGAGCCAGTTGTGGCAGAAGCTACGCCAATATTGGAACCATTCAAGATCGGTGCCGGGCTTGCAGAAGAATTCAAGCTCCATTTGCTCAAACTCTCTGACACGGAAGATGAAGTTGCCGGGTGTGATTTCGTTACGGAAGGATTTTCCGATTTGACCAATGCCGAAGGGCACCTTCTTTCTTGTGGTGCGTTGGACATTCTTGAAATTGACAAATATGCCTTGTGCTGTTTCGGGACGGAGATAGACGGTGTTGACGCTATCCTCTGTGACGCCTTGGAAGGTCTTGAACATAAGGTTGAACTTTCTGATGCCGGTGAAATCACTCTTGCCACAGACGGGACATGTGATGCCATGCTCTGTGACGTATGCTTCAAGCTGTTCATTTGACCAGCTGGCGATGTTCTCCTCGATGCCCTTTTTCTTCATATAGTCTTCAACAAGGTTGTCTGCACGATGGCGTGAATGGCAGTTTTTGCAGTCCATAAGAGGATCTGAAAATCCACCAAGGTGTCCAGATGCGTGCCATACTTGAGGGTTCATCAAAATTGCGCAGTCAAGTCCTACATTATAGGGGCTTTCGGTGACAAATTTCTTCCACCATGCTGCTTTGACGTTGTTCTTCAATTGAACGCCAAGGGGGCCGTAGTCCCAAGTGTTTGCAAGTCCACCATAGATTTCGCTTCCGGGGAACACGAAGCCACGGTTTTTGCAAAGTGCTACAAGTTTGTCCATTGTAAGTTTGCTTGCCATAAAATATTCCTTCTTGCGCGCAGATTTGCGCACGATAATATAATCTAGATATAAATATTAAAGCTCTATTTCAACTTTGTCAAGTTATCACAGCAACTTGCATATAATCAAACATGTTGTCAGCATTGAAGGTTGCATTTTTGTTCATAGGCACATCAATTGGTGCAGGGTTTTCAACAGGGCGAGAGATTGCTCTTTTCTTTGGGGATACATCCCCTTGGTGCGTGGCGTTGGCATCGGTGTTTATCGCCATTATATGCGCAGTTTTTCTCCTTGCTGGAAAATATGACCTCATACCTCAAAATATAGCTGTCAAGGTGGCAACCTTTTTTGCAGGGGCTGTGTCCCTTGTCAGTATGCTTGCAGGCAGTGAAAAAATAATGAGTGACTTGACGGGGGTGAGCTTGATTGGGCTTGTGATGATAATCCTCGGCGCTGTGGTTGTCATCATGGGCATTGAAAAAATCAAGTGGGCCAACACAATCCTCATACCCTTGCTCATCACTATGATGATTGTCATATACATCAGAATAGGCGCACCTGTCCACAACGGAAGCCTGTCAATTTTGAAGCCAATACATTACTCTGGGCTTGATGTTTTGCTTGCAGGCATGGTGCTGTCAAAGGAAGGCAAAAAGCTCAGTGGAAAACAGATTTTCGGTTGTGTCAGTGCAATCTGCATTTTTATGTTTGGAATATTGTTTGTGCTTCAAAACATAGTTTTATGTGACGAAATGCACTCATCAATGCCAGTTTTGGCAATTTCAACCGAGGTAAATATGCGTGCAGTAAGTGGAGTGTTGATCTCTTCTGCCATATTTACAACCCTCATCGGTGCCCTTGAAACAGTGTGGTTTTATACGGCAGATTTTCTGTCAAGCTCAAAGAGGCTTCAACCTCTTTCAACCAGCAAAAATAAGTGCTATCTTGTCCTTGCAATTCTTCTTGTGTTTTATCCCATATCCTTCCTTGGCTTTGAAAAAATCGTTGACACATTTTACCCATTTGTCAGCATTTGTGGCATTGCTCTCACCATATTCATAACCGTAAAGGTCATCATCTTTTTTGTGGGCAAGGGTCACCCGAATTTTTCCAAAATAAAACGCCCCGTCACATTAAGACAGGGCGTAAAAAAGCAATGTAAGGGTCAAATTGATATCAAGGAAAATCAGTCTAAATCATCTTCCTCGTCAGTGTCATCATCTTCTCTTTCCTCGGGATTTAAGATGTCCTCAAAGGGAGAGCGTCTTGACTCATCGTCTGGCTCGTCAAGTCCTTTCAGATAGCGATAAAATTCGTCATCCTGATAGTCACCCTCCTTGTCATCAAAATATCCACCCAGCTCCTCAACTGCGTTTCTGATTTCCATATATTCATTGTAGTTGAGGTCCGTTGATTCTGCAAAGGATTTCAGCACCTCAATGGCTGACTCATCGCCATACTTGCCAAGGAGTCTTGCGTAAAGTGCCACATCGTCACCACGATAAAGATAGCTGACAAGGCCCATATATATTGCCTTGTTGCCCTTGTATTCTGAAAGAATTTCTATGAGCATATCTGCTGTTTCGCCTTGGCTTTGATAAAATTTTTCAAGCATGGCGTCAACTATTTCCTCACAATCCTCTTGCAGATATTCGTATGCTTCAAGGCGTGTTTGATAGTCTATGGCTTCATCGCACAGAGTGGCGAGCATCTTTTCCATTCCTTCTCTATTCTTCATCGCTGTCATCTCCAAAAATTATTTTGTAGTATTTGTCAAAGGTGCGTTCATTCAGTCCATACCTGTTTATGCTGTCCATCTTGGGATTTTCCTCATCGTAGTAGACATATGCAAGCAACACTCCTGCAAGGGTTTGCGCACTGCGAAGGCGTGTGAGCCTTTCGGGCTTTTTGATGAAGTAAATCAAACTGTCGCCACCATCAATATCAACTATGTTGTTCACTGCACTGCACAGGCGATTGATGTATGTATTGGGGTCCTCATCAGTGTAGATGATGTCACAGACAGAATAGCCCACTGCTTCCCTGAAGGTTTTTGGAAGGTGATAGAATGCCTTCGGGAGCCTCAACGTCACATCCTTGAATCTGTCCTGGGTGACAATGCTGAAATCAATCTTGTGACCACCATCAAGAATGTAGGCAAGGATTGCTGACATAGAGTCAAATGAAAGTCCTGGTGTAATCAGCACCTCTCTAT
>JAFWBH010000029.1 GCA_017507205.1 Clostridia bacterium | reverse complement strand
CATTGGATGCTCCTTGCCAAGAAGATAAGGCATAAGAGGCTGCATGCCGGCAACATTGAACATAACACCAGTGGTGCCATCGCCAATGAGTGATGCAGCAGGAATCACTGCGTGTCCCTTGCTTTTGTAAAATTCAAGCCATGCGTTTCTGAGTTCATTTGATGTAAATTTTTTCATATTTCCTACCTTTAATGGTCGTATTTTCAACTTAAAGTGCCATTTGTGTTATTTTGTCAGTTTTCCACCAAGCATAAGAATGGTGTCTGAAAACACCGGTGCAATCTCATCTTCAACAATAGATTTGGTGAAGGATATTGCCACCTTGTCCCCTACGGTCAGCACACCCATATTGGTCTTTGCGTTCCTTGAAACATTGACATTGAACACTGCCTTGTCAACACCCAATTCATCGGGTGTATTGAACCTGCCAAGATTGCTGATGATGAAGGTTTGCCTTGATTTCAAGAACAATCTCAAAAACTTTGCAATCATCATTTTAAACCAAAGGGGCGCTATTTTGAGGATGAGGGTTTTTTCAGATCGAACTGTTGTTCCAATCATTTTTTTAAGCTCTGAGGGAGCTGTCTTTTCTTTCAGCTGTTTTGATGCTTCCCTTATGCATTCCTCAACATCGGTGCAGTTATCCTTCAAGAATGTGAGGCGAACAAAGGTTGTAAAATTGCGCATTGTCTTTGACGGGAACATTGCCCTCAAATTTACTGGCACCATAATGACAATGGGATTGTCGCCATAATTGATTTTGCCTAGGGTGTATGCCATAACACCTGACAAGAATGCTGTAAAGGTGACACCTCTTTCCTTTGCAAGCCCACCAACCTCTTGATAGCTTCCAAAATAAGTGGTTGCACTATATCCGTTTTTGTCAAGAGTCCCTTTGATAAGCTGGGGCTTGACTCCTGTCAAGGATTTAAGGTCTGCATCCTTAAACTTGATGGGAGTGTAATATCTTTTGTATGCGTCCTCATCTTCCTCATTGGTGTATTCTAGACCGAAGTCAACTGCATTGTCACCACCAACCTCAACACCTTGAAGCTGACGATATTTCTGCAACACTCCCCTAAAAAACACCGATGCACCTGTGCCATCGCAAATGCCGTGGAACATTTCAAGAACGATTTCCTTGCCTTCCACAACAAAACGGAAAAGATATCCGTTGGTTTCCTTTGGGTCTATGGGTGCAAGAATGCTCTTTGACTTGTCAAAGATTTTGACATCCTCAGTATTTTCACAAAGATAGTGCTATGCATACCCCATTTTCAAGCATGTTTTGAACACGGGAAATCTGTCCATTGTCTTTACGACTGCTTGCCTGAACACCTCTTGATCTACTTCGTCACATAAGACAACTGACAATCGGAACAAGCTCTGTGACTTTTTTGATGCCATAATTGGATAAAACAAGGCAGAGTTGTCAAGGTTGTATCTTTTCAGTTGTGCTTTATTTCTCATAGCATCCATTTTATTATTTTTTTCTCTCGGTGTCAATTATTTAAACGCGCACGCATATAGTATGACTATGGAAAAAGTGTATATAAATGAAAAGCAAGCCATCAAATCACCAAACAGCACCTCTCAAAAGGTGGTGACAAGTGAAAGCACCTCATCGGCACCTGTTGAAAAAAGCAGAAATCACCGTCTTGAGCTTGATGGACATCAGCTCCTTTCTGTGTGGGGTGTCAAGGGGGTGCCTGCCTTCGGAGATAAGGAAATCAAAATTCAGCTTGAAAATGAAAGTCTGCTGGTCACAGGGCAAAACCTTGAAATCAAGCTATTGAATCTTGATCAAGGGCAGGTCATTGCCAAGGGCTACGTGACCGGGCTGAAATACTCGTCTGGTGGAGTCGAAAAGGGTGTTTTGAAAAGGATTTTTAAATGATACTTGGAGTTTCTTGGACGGGACAATGTGTTTTTGCTCTCACATCCTTTGGCTTTGGCATGTTGGGTGGAGTGATTGCACGCCTATACTTTGTCAAGAGCAAAATAAACAAAATAGAGCAAGGCCTTGTGGACTTTTTTGCCACAATGCTCATTGCTCTACTTTATCTTGCTTCAGTTGAGGTGGGTGGAAAGGGTCAGCTGACCATATATTCCCTTTTTGCCTTTGCTGGTGGAGCTTGGCTCATGTCTTTTTTATGGAGCAAGATTGCTCACTCGCTTGGTGCCAGTAGGCGAAGAAGAAAGCTTTTCAAGAAATAATCTCTTCATCTCAACATAATCACCACATAGGGTGAGGATATATCTCTGCCTTGCCTCATGGGACAGGCTGTCCATATACTCCTTGTCTGCCAACTGCTCAATGGGGTTGGTCACCTCTTCGCCAGCGTCATACAAGGCTCGAATTTTCAAAAACACATCTCTTTGAGATGGTGTCAACATTGCTGGTGGCTCAAGGCCAGATGGAAAATAAGTGCCATCAGGCTTTGACAGCCTCTTTTTTGCACTCACTGCCAAATCACGAATTGCACAGGACGGATGTCTGACGTTGCTCATATATCACTCCAAAATTTTCTGATGATATAGTAGCACAATATTTTTTCAATTGGGCATCACACCTATAAAAAGACAAATTGCGACAATCTCTCCTATATTTCACTCAATTTCAATATCATCATTTGGAGTGTAATTTATTCCTCTCACAATTTTCTCGCTTATTTTTACAAGGGGAATATAAAGAACAAGGATGCTTACAGCCACACTTACAATGTGG
The DNA here is from genome assembly GCA_017507205.1 of Clostridia bacterium. GTDB lineage: Bacteria > Bacillota > Clostridia > Christensenellales > CAG-917 > RGIG4097. Next base: position 11,964 of record JAFWBH010000029.1, on the reverse strand, counting down.
ACGATGTCAAACCACAAGCCTTTGAGATAATATGACACAAAGAATGTGCCAAGCATATCGGGAGAAACAACACCCACCACAAAGAGAGTTTCCATTGACGCAGAAAGCACTCCAAACAGTGCAGAAAACAGTATGCCAATTGGCAGTGCTATGCCCATTGCAACCGGCGTCCTTTTGCCCCCCAATGCAAAGTGAAAAACTACGGATAAAATAGGCCAGTAAATATAGTATAATGGCACCCAGCTTCCAACACCATAAATGGCCATTTCAACAGTGCAGAAAATAAGCGTTGCAGGCAAGGAATACTTCAATCCCCACACCGTTGAAAACACTGCAATAAGCACTGTGATAACCTCAACGTTTGGGAGAAAGGACAAGGCAAATTTCAAGGCTGTAATAAGCCCTGCCATCACTGCAACCTGTGTCACATATCTTGCTGTCAACACAGTGCGCTTTTTTAAAATTTGCTTGTCTTTCTTTTCTTCGTCAGATTTCATTTGTTTATAAAATGACTATTTAAACTTACAAATATAATTATATAAACATCGTTTTATGTGATTTTGCAGTATTTTAGTCAACAAGCACTGCATAGGTGCATCCATCAACCAATGGCAGTGTTCCAACACCTGTTGAGGAGTAATAAAGCTTTGTTCCACCAACGGTTGTGACAACATATTGACTGCCAAAATCGTCTGCCTCGGTGGTGGCTCTTCCGGGGTTGCCCCACTCTGACGGAGCCGACTTCAACGCAAAGACATCAACATTGTGCCACACTGAATAGTATTTGTAATTTGCAGTGTCTTGTTGAAGCTCATCAATGGCAGAAATATAGGGGTTCAGCTCGTCTGTGCCATACTCATATTTTGAGATTTTCTTTTCTTTCAAAAGGTCCTTGATTGCATCGTGAAGATATGCCTTTCTTGTGGTGATTTCATATTTTTTGTCACCAATATATATGACAACATTTTTTTCCTCAAAATCTGCCTCATAACCACCAACCTGCTGTTGCAGATCCTCAATCTCTTGCTTCAGCTTGTCAATTTCATCTTGAAGCCCACCATTGCAGGCAGTGAGCAAAAGTGCAAGAGTCAGAACAAGCACCAATGCAACGATAAATTTTGCTCTTTTGGTCATAAAAATACCCTCCGTATTTTTCTTCGGAGGGCAGTTGTATTTGAGCATAGGAAAACCCACACTCACCTCCCACCGAAGTGATTGTTGCTTGTCATAGGCCGGTCTCCCGACTCGGACGACATTGCTGTCGGAGTGCCTTCCCAATAAGGTGGCATAATCTCATCACTTCCTCACGGTAGCGGGGGCTGTTGCAGACTTTCACTGCATTCCCGATTATCTCTGTGCGCCGACAGAGCACCATATGACCTTGTAATTATAGCACACAGCACTTTTTTTGGCAATATGTTGCAATAAAAGAAAAAATCTCATCATTTTCTCAAAAGAGAAAAAATATTTTTTTGTCAAAAAGGCACAATATCTGCACATTTATTGAACAAATCACCACTATATGCTGAAAATCTTCTGTGGTTTTTTCTTTTGAAAAAAATTTATCATTGACAACAGCCCCTCAAAATACTATAATTATGTAAAACATAAAAATTTTGTAAAGGAGTGTCAACTATGTATACAAGATGTCCTAGTTGCAGAGCCGAAATCAGCTTTGAGCCCCCTGTGCATGCAGACTCATTGCCCGATGGCTACAAGCATAAGATTAAATGTCCCAGCTGTGGTGTCACAATTGGTGTGAAGATTCCTCGTCACGAAGTGGCAGTTCAACCCACTGAAAACTACAATGAGCCTCTCGTGGCAGACAACAGCTACGCAGAGGAAACAGCAGCCCCTGCAAAGACCAAGAAAAAAGGCTTTGGTCGTGCAGCAAGCGCATTTGCAATGATTTGGTCATTGCTCCTTGTAGGCTTCTTTGTTGTTGCATACCTTGTCACAAAGGAAATCATCCCTGCACACGAGCTCATCGCAGGCCTTTCACAATATGATGCAATCTCATTTATTATTGATCTTTGCAAACCCGGCGAATTTAAGACAGCATGGGATCTTTTGGGTGCCGATATGATTTGGAGCTTTATCCCAGCCGTCACAATGCTCTTTGCATTCATCCAATTTATCGTATCACTCAGCTGTCTTTGTGCAGGCAAGTATTCAAAGGCATACAATGTCATCTGGACACTGCTCATCTTCGCAGGCGCAGCACTTTCACTTCTCTATCCTGCAATGATGTCTGTGACAGCACTTGATTTGCCCTTTGCCGACACACTCAAAGAATTCTTCGTTGGCGAAGGAAGCCTTGCAAAACAAGGTGCATGGATCACCCTTGTTGCAGCTCCTACACTTGGCTTCATCGCATTCCTTACATCACTCTGCTCATTGGGTGTCAAAAACCCCAACAAGCAACCAAAGGTTAATGAAGCTGAATAATCAAAGTTGACAAAGAATAAAAAAGCCACGGATGTCCGTGGCTTTTATTTTTGTCTTACTTTTAAAGCATCACTCTTTTTTTGGCATTACCCTACATCAAGCTTTGACCCTGGTCAACATCATCAATGACATAAAGTATTTCTGCTTCTGCTCCTGTCATTGCGTCAATATACACAAAATATGTGCCTTCACTTTCACATTGGTATTCATAGCACAGAGCTTCCTTCTGTCCATCTCCCTCGGGGATGAGTGTCAGTCTGCCCTCTGCAATAGGTGTCAAGGACAGCCTTTCTCTTGCCTCAGCCTCAGAGATTGTAGGCTTTTCAAGGCTTCTCTTGCGATGATTGTATGCGTGGTGAGCGCTGTCAAAGCCAATGACCTGACCACTTTCGTTGTCTATCTTCACCTTGACAAGATCGGGATATAGTATTATTCCCTCTTCAACGGGAGCAAGATTGACAAAGGTATGTCCGTGAGCATTTGCACTCCACACCACCTTCATGTTTTTATAACCCATTTGCTTTGCAAATGCAACAGCCTTTTCCCCTGCGTTGACAGCTATGTCAGAGTCGTTTTCATTGGTTGCAGTCATAGAGTAATTGATGACCCTGCCACCCTTCACTGACAGCTGGACATATGCCTTTATGCCATTGATTTCAAAGGAGTAATTTTCTGTCGGGATTCGTCCGTCAAATCTGCCGATATGCTCAATGCTGGTTGCCCCTTCAAAAAGCTTTTCAACGATTTTTCTTCCTTCTTTTTCATCAATATCCTTCATTCCTTCAAGACCCTTTGCCGTCATAATTTCTAGTCCGTCTGAAAATGGTCCATCGTAAATCATTTGTGGATAATTGAAGTCGGGCTCTGCAAATACAGAGAATGCCTTTGAAAATTCACCAAGCACTCCGTTGTCCTCAATGAATAGCTTGCCATTGTTAAGGTCACCATTGATATGTTGCAATGATTCCTTCAGCTTGCTTGCCATAGGACGCATTTTTTCAAGGGTTGTCCTGTCCTTTTCTGTCAAAGACTCGCCTCTTGACAGCTTGCCTGCAAGATGCTGTGAGTATCCCCCCAGCTGATTGACAAACTTCACTGCTGTGCGCACACCCTCGTCCTCACCTCCAAAGGTGGCAAGATATTCCTCTGCAAGAGTTGACGCGCACCAGATGTCATAAAGCAAGCTCTCTTGCTTCTCCCTTGACCTTGCAACAGTCAGCTTTGCAAGAGTGGTGTCCATATCATTGACTCCGTCAAGAAGGCTATAGTATGCCCTTGCATAAACGCTTTCCATTTGGTTTTGATAGGTCACCTGATGATGAAGCTTCTCCTGGCTGAAATGCAGTGCCACACTTAGCCCTACAATTGCTCCAACGCCTAGTGCGTGGATGATTGCCATGCCAAGAGCATATATTACACCTCGTTTTTCACGATTCTTTTCCTTTCTTCCCTCATTGAGAGGCTTGCCTTCCTTTGTCACCTCGGTAGTTCCGTATATATTTTCACTTTTCATATTTCACCTCAACAAAATGCGTGATTTCCAATTGATAGCTTCACAGGTCGGGATAACATCCACTTGTTTGTGGCTGTTTTAGGGTTGTAATAAAACAGGCAACCATAGGTTGGATCCCAGCCGTTTAAAGCATCCTGCGCAGCATTTCTTGCAGTGGCGTTGGGTGTAAGATTGATTTGCCCGTCTGCCACGCAGTCAAATGCCCCCGATTGATATATTACACCTGCAATGGTGTTGGGGAAGGATGCTGATTTGACACGATTGAGGACAACTGCTGCCACTGCCACCTGACCAGTGTATGGCTCACCACGAGCCTCACCATATATCACTCGTGCAAGAAGATTAAGGTCAGATGATGACACTCCACCAGATGACGATGAGCCACCAAGCCTTATACCAATTGCAGAGGCAGTTTTTGCTCCCACAATGCCATCTGCCACCAAGCCATTTCTCTTTTGAAAAAGCTTGACTGCACTCACTGTTTGCTTGCCATAAATTCCGTCAACAGAGCCTTTGTAATAGCCCCAGCTTTTCAGTCTTGTCTGAACAGTCTTTACATCAGCGCCACGGCTTCCACTTTTCAGCACTGCACCCTCTGCAATTTCAAAGATTTCTGTCCTTGCTGAAAATGTCCCAGACAGTATGCCTGTGAACAAAACAACAAATGCCACAGACAAAACTCCCACAACTATTTTTTTGTTTTTCATATTCACCTCATGGTTATTTTGTTTCGAGGAGATGTTTTTATTCTGCAAATGATTATTTTCTTAATGAGGGGCAATAATAAGGTTATGAAAACACAGACCATTTGCCTTATTGCAGTATTCCTTATCATCTTTCTTGCTCTGTCTATGACAGCCTGCAACATCTTTCCAATTGGCGCCAGCCTGAACGTATATGACAGTGTCGTGCGCATACATATACGCGCCAATTCAAATGAGGATATAGACCAAGAGGTCAAGCTGAAGGTTCGCGATGAAATCACAGCATATCTCAGCAACACTCTTGTAGATTGCAAGAACAAAAGTCAAGCTCTCGTGGCAATAAATGAAAGCCTGCCAAAGCTTGAAGAAATCGCCAATTCAACACTTGAAAGCAACAATTTTGACTATTCAAGCTCCGTTTCGGTGAGAAAGGCACATTTTCCAGAAAAGGAATACGATGGCTACATATTCCCCGAGGGCGACTACGATGCCCTCATCATTGAGCTTGGTGAGGGAGAGGGCGACAACTGGTGGTGTGTTGCTTTCCCACCCCTATGCTTTGTGCCAGACAGTGGCGAAGGTGAGGTTGTTTATAAGTCCTGGGTGAAGGAAATTCTTGATGAAATCTTTGGCTGACAAAATGTTTTCAGCCTTAAATTAAAAAGGAAAAAGGAGTGTAATATGAAGATAATCAGAGAAATCGTGTGCAACACAGAGATGGGCATTCAGTCCATTCAAAACCTTATGTCACACATCGATAATGAGGATTTCAGAAGGCTCATAATGAACCAACAGGATGAGCTGAGAAATTTCTACAATCGTGCCCTAAATGAGCTTGATTGCAAGGAACAGGAGCAAGCCAAAAGTGGCTTCTTTGAAAAGACCATGCTCAAAATGGGCGTGGGTATGAACACTATGTTCAACGACAATATGTCACATATTGCAGAGATGCTTATTGACGGGTATATTATGGGTGTAAACAGCGTGCAAAAGTGTGTCAACGAGCTGAAAAAAGACGGCACCGAAATGCCGTCTATTGCTGGTGAAGTGCTGGACTTCTACGATGAGTGCATTGACACTCTCCGTGAATATATCTAGTTGAACACTATTGTGTAAATATTGTATTTGCTTGATTCGGCTATGGTGTAGATATCAATGTCTGCACCAAAGGCGTATTTCATTGTGATAAGATAATTAAGCTCATTGGCAGTGTCGCAGACGGTGGTTGAAATCTTGATTTCAAGCATAACACCATTTTCCTTGGCGTATTTCACTGCTCTTTCAAGCTCGTCACTGCCACCAAAGAGATTCCTTTTGTCGATGAACAGGTCAAAGTCCTCATTGCCGTTGTCAATGATGGTGTTGGCGTAATAGTCAAAGGTGGTCACGCAAGGGGGATTGAAATAGTGTGCGTCTGCCACATGTGAGTTTTTGATATACTCATCAGTCACAAGGAAATACTGCTTGTTGAGCCTTTCGGTGCGATCGCTTTCACTGCTTCTGTCTGACCAGGTTGTATCGCACATAAACCATTCCTTCTTGCCGTCACCATTGATGTCAATAAGCACCTTATTCCAGGCGTGGCGTTCTTGAACACCATCAATCTGTGAATTGCCGGCAACACGGATTGCCTTGATGTCCTCAACACCACAAAGTGCCACAAATGCCTTTGCTCTGCCGTCACAGACTGCCTGACCATAGCCCTCTCCGTCTGCATCGCAGAACACACCTTCAAGGGAGAACGCATTATAGCAAAGGCTGTCATACTCACCCAAGGGTGCATCAATGATGGCATAGTCATAGTCCACCTTTTGTGCAATCCACTCATATATTATGAGTGTTTTTTCATATTCTGACATTTCATCAGTCATATAGTCAAGGGCAACCTGACGGATGCTTGCGTAGAGTGCCTGCATCTTTTGGCTTTCTGTTGAGCTGTCAAAGGTGGGCTTATATCCCCAGCCAATGACTCTGTAAAGCATTTGGCTGTTTTTGATTGCATCGGGATACTCTGGATTGTCATCTATGGGAAGTGCTGTGCGTTTTTCGCCAGCTTCAAGCTTTTTGAGGCTGGTCATTGCAGTTTCATCCTGCGTCACCTTTTCAGCAGGTGAATAGTTTGCTGTGGGAGCCATAAACCTTGACTCCTCTGTGACGTAAAGCACATAGTCAGATTTTTCGCCGGTGCCTGTATTTTCTGTCCAGCTTCTGTTGATTGATATCTTGCCCGACTCGTCTATCTTTTGAAGGGTGTCAATAAGTGGTTGATCGTTGCCCTCTTGTATAAAATCAAAGGTGCTTGCAAGGGCAAAGGGGAATCCACTTGACTTTGTGCCGTCAAAAACCTGTCTTGTTGAAAATGCGTATTGGACAAGTCTGTCAATGTCTGTCTGGTCGGTGATGTATGCGTTTTCAACTCCGTCCACCCAAACATATGTATCCTTCATATAGCTTTCATATTTGGTTTTGTCGGCAGAGGTAAAGGCAAAGACAACAATGTTTTTGCTTTCTACATTGTCAATGACTGCCTTGACTATGGTTTCACCATAGGCTGGCTCAAAGGTGACACTTCTTCCTGTATCATCAAGGACTCTTTCACCACTTCTATCTCTCACAATCCACTTGACCGGTGATGTATAATCTGTTTCACCAACAGGTGTTGTGTTGAGTGTTATGGTGATTTCATCACGATTTTCGCTGTTGACCTCTTGGAAATATTGTGTTTCAACGCCACTGCCAAAGGCTGTTGCTCCGTCATCAAGAGAAAGGATTGCACTTTCAACCGATGCATAGTTTTCAATGACAAGAATACGAAGGGTATGCTTCATCACGTCCTCATTATATTTGAGGGTGAGATGAATCTCATATGTGCCAACTGCCGAGGGAGTGTATGAAAACTGCTCTTCCTCACTGACTACAGAGGGATTGTCGCCAATGGTCCACTCAACAACAACCTCTGCGTCCTCAGGCAATGCTTCCCTGTCCCAGTCTGCAACAAGCTTGATTTCAGAAATCTCGTCAATGTATTGTTGCAACACACCATCATGAATGGTGTGAGAGGTTGATGAGATGCCTGTGCCAATAAGCTTTTCTGAATACTCCATTGTCACAAGTATGGTATTTGAGCTGGCAACTCCGTTGGCAGTCACAGAAAACTCATAGGTCTTGTCAGTGTAGCTTTCAAAGGCATATTCTAGGGCTTTGCTGTCGCCCACCTCTGTCTTTTGCCCGTCAACAGCCACATACCACTTGTATTCAACAATGTCAGGAGCGCCTGTGTTGAGGGTGGCGTCAAGAGTAAACTCCTCACCTACAACTGCCACAAACACACCATTTTCGCCAACAGTAAGCCCTGCCTTGTGGATTGCCTCAACTGCTGTCACCTGAGGTGTTGGCTGTTGTTGTGGGGTTGAGGGGCCTCCGGACAAGCTGTCCTTGAAGCCATCAACCACTCCGTCAAAAAAATCACAAGCAGAAAGGGCTGTCACCATAAGGACAACCATTACAAAAACAAGTATTATCTTGAAAGTTTTATTTTTCATCGGGTCTTTACTCCTGCGCGAATGCGCGCAATAGCGCAATGCTTAATATATTAATATTAACTTATTTAAGTCCTCTTGTCAAGATTGAAAGTCTGTGCTAAAATATGGGTATGCTCAAAGGAAATTTCACTTTTTCATCACCAATATCAACAGAAGAGGCTCTAAAAATGCACCCTATGACCTTGGCATTCATAGGTGACGCAGTGCAATCTCTTTACGCACGCACAAGAATATCCCTCTCATCAACCTCAAAGACAGGCATACTCCACAAGGAAGTGACCAAGGTTGTCAAAGCAGTCCATCAAGCACAGGTTGCAGAAAGGCTTATGGAAGAGCTTGACGACATAGAGGCAGATGTTTTTCGCCGTGCAAGAAATTGCCAAATTCAGACCTCTGCAAAGCATGCTGAAAGAGGTGAATATCGCAGAGCAAGTGGCTTTGAGGCAGTCCTAGGCTACCTCTATATTACAGGACAAAATAATAGACTTTCAAGGTTCCTTGACAAGTCTTTTGAGGAATAATTTATGATCATCTACGGAAGAAACCCAGTGAAAGAAGCCTATCGTGCAGGCAAGACAATTGAAAAGCTGTATCTCCCAAAGGGCGCACCCGACCCTGTCCTTTCACCAATCTACAAAATGGCAAAGGAAAAGCGCACAGTCATCTCTTACGTTGACAAATACACCATGGACAAGCTCAGCGAGGGTGGCAATCATCAAGGAGTTCTTGCTCAAATCACCGACTTTGATTACTGCTCTGTTGAGGATATTTTGGCACTTGCAAGGGAAAAGGAGGAGGATCTCCTCATCGTCCTTCTTGATGGCATCACCGACCCACATAATCTTGGCGCAATTGTCAGAAGCGCAGAGTGCTTTGGCGCTCATGGTATTGTCATACCCAAGCACAGAAGCGTGGGTGTCAATGACACGGTTGTCAAGGTTGCAAGTGGCGCAACCGAGCATATGCTCATTGCAAAGGTGACCAACATCAACGATACAATCAGAATGCTTAAAGAGCATAATGTGTGGGTTTATGCAACAGATTTTGACGGTAAAGCCCCGAAACAAGCAAATTTGACAGGAAACACTGCAATCGTAATCGGCAGTGAGGGTGAGGGCATCAAGAAGCTGACAAAGGAGCTTTGTGATGACACACTCACCATACCTGAATATGGCAAAATCAACTCATTGAACGCTTCTGTTGCAACAGGCATCATTCTCTACGAGGTTGTAAGACAAAGACACTGATGGATCTTCAAAGCACCATTCTCAAAGCAAAAGAGGGCGACCAAAATGCCCAAGAGGATATCCTTCTCTATTTTGAAAAGGAAATCTTTGACATTGCCTCTGGATATAAAAATATCGAGGGCTATGCCGTTGAAGATTTGGTGCAGGAAGGCAAAATTCTTCTGACCAAGCTTGTGCTGGTATACGATGAAAACAAGGGGCCATTTGGTGCTCTTCTTCGCACTGCCCTCAACAATAAATACGTGGATATGTCAAGGAAAAAGACCCCCGTCACTGTATCTATCACAGGCAGAAGCAAGGAGGAGCAGGAGGCTGTTGAATATATCTCATCAATTCCATCTGACGAGCCAACCCCTCTTGACTTTCTGACACGTATGGACGAGGTGAAATCCTTTTATAAGTCCCTTGAAGAAATTCTCACCAAGGACCAATATGCAGTGATGTGTCTGTATCTGCAAAACTACTCCTACAAGGAAATCGCAGAAAAGCTCAACCTCACCACCAAAAAGGTGGACAACCTCATCTCTGCAAGCAAAAAGAAAATCAAAGCAAGCAAGCTGGTGAAATAAACAAACAATATCATACCAACAAAAAAACGCACCAATCAAGGTGCGTTTTGTTTTTATAAAGCTGTTTTTTTTGTTGTTTTAGTCTTTTTTGGGGTGGGTGGTTGTAGATTGAAAACTGTCTTGTTTATTCTTCATTGTTTTGTGGGCAGGATTTCTGCCTTTTCTTATTTTTCAACCACTCAACCACTGCAAGATTTCCATCAAACTCTTGTGGCAAGGTGTATGTGTCATACTTCTTCCTCCAAGGTCTTCTTGACAGACGACGATTGTGGAAGCGATCACAAATCTTGAATATAAGTCTGATAACAAGATAACAGCTCAACCAAATTGCATTGAATCCGAAATAGATGATGATCTCCATCAGAGGATAGAACTCAAATCTGCCAATTGTAAAATATGCTTCACCCGCAAAACTCAGGAAAGGCAAAAAGTCAAATGCGACTACGGGGTCAAACATGTAGAAGTAGTTGACCTTGCCACCAAGCTCTTCTGAAAAACCATTCATCAAAGTTCCGAGGATAAAGACAAACAAGAAATATGCTGTGAAGCCGATGAAGGCGTATTTGATGCTCTTGTTGTTGACACGAGGATACAATCTCAACGCCATTGCCAATACGGGAACAACAAGGACGAGTGAATGCTCAACAATGTAGTGCAATGTCCAGAAGCTTACTGCACCTTGCTCAAATGTGGGGGCTGCGATGGCGAGTATTGTGCCTGTTATGTTGATTATATAACAGAATTGCATCATTTTGCCAAGATTGAACACCATTGCAATAAGCAAGAAGTATGATGCTATGTTGCATAGTTGAAATGGCAATCTATCAAGAGGCGCGCCCATCAGGTACAAGGAATTGTAGTGGAAGAACAGCGCAAAAGTCAAAAACATGCAGAGCATTTTACGGTCATGCATGGGGCGTGATCGGAACACAAAATACAGCGCCAGTATCACCGCAATCAAAATGCCTATCCATCCAAAATGGAATCCACCAAACATAGTGTAAACTTCCTCTCCAAAGCCAAGCAATGATTGTGGCACATAAACGGGGATTGTCACCAAAAGCACGAGGGGGAATCCAACAAAGAAGTTGATCACTTCTCTCTTGTCCTTGAAGTTGAGATAGTGCTTATATTTGATTTGCAGAAGCAATGGAATCAATATTGCAAGCACAAGCTCAATGACAAAATATGCATATCTGAAAGCCTCTGGGCCGTGGATGCCTCTTCCACTTTCGGAAAGAAAATACACCATATAGTCCTCAAAGAATATGGCAGACAACACTGCAAAAGGCATTGTGATGTAGGACGCAACATTCTTGAAGAAACGGCTCTTGAAAAATACTGCCATGGGAAACACTGAATATGCGGTGAAATATACCCAACGCAAAATTGATTGCCAAATGTCTGCGTTGTCGTAGTATATGCCATCATACCATCCGCCATTCATAACAAAAATAAATCCGTCAGACAAAAAATACCGGAAATATCCTATTGCACAAAAGACAATTGTCACAACCTTCAAAAATATGTCAAACTTCCTGTCATCAACCTTTCTGAATGACAGCAATATTATCACACTGAGAAGTGCCACCGCACCAAATATAATCCCTTGATACATATTATCCTCAAACACGCAGGATTTGTTGTCCTTGACAATGTAGGTCTGCTGTATATCCCTGCATGCAAAATTTCATATTGTTCATCCATTGTAAGACAATTTGACAATATTGTCAAATATTCTACATTGAACGCAATTTTATCAAAAATTGGCACTGTGTTTGAAACCATCTTTTTTGAGGCTTTTATGCAGACAACACTTGCCTTAATCGTTCAACAAAGGCATGTCCAAAAGCAACAAAATATTATCAAAATTAAATTTTAAAATAAACCAAATAACAACAAAAACGCACATTTATTTGTGCGTTTTGTGTTTATAAAGTG
>JAFWBH010000028.1 GCA_017507205.1 Clostridia bacterium | reverse complement strand
TATGAAAAATTTGAAGATATATTTTGTTGAAAGTGATTGTCAAAAGCAGATTATCCTTGGAAGAAGGGTGGAAGAGTGGATATTGAGGGAGTTCGATGGAGTAGAATACAAAAAAGTCAAAACTTTTTCTGAAATTGAATTTTCCTCTGCAACTATGGCAGTTTTGTCACTTGATATGCCTCTTGTCACAAGAGAATACCTGTTTAGAATGCTGGAAAATGCACAAAAGCAGGGGATAGGAAAGGTTGTGTTTGGTGGCGAGGATGGCGTTTTTTGCCTTGTGACAGGACGGGGAAGAGGCACTTATTTTGTAGAAGATGAGGTCTTTTTGCAACTTGGGGGTGCAAAAAATTATAATTTGGTGTATAATAGTTTGCAGAAGAGGATTATAACTCGTCTTATCCAAGATGGAGTTATTCTTGAGGGCGCAGAATTTCATATTGATGACACTGTCGTTGTTGAAAAAGGCGCCATTCTTCGTGCTCCTGTCACATTGAGGGGAGAGACCACAATCAAGGCAGGTGCAGTTGTTGAAAACAGCATCCTAGCTGACAGCACCATTGAAAAGGGCAGTCAAGTCACTTGCTCCCACCTCATATCATCACACGTGGGTGAAAATACGACGGTGGGGCCTTTTGCACGCCTTCGAGATGCAGACATCCACGATAATTGCAGAATTGGCGATTTTGTAGAGGTGAAAAACTCTGTTTTGAAGGAAGGTGTGAAATGTGCACATCTTGCATATGTTGGAGATGCACAAGTAGATGAAAGGACAAATGTAGGCTGTGGAAGCGTGTTTTGCAATTATGACGGCAAAAATAAGCATCGCACCACTGTTGGAAAGGATGTTTTCATTGGAGCAAACGTCAATCTTGTTGCACCATTGAGGGTGGGTGACGGCACATATATTGCAGCAGGCACCACTGTCACAAAGGATACCACAGACAATGGCTTTGTCATTGGAAGGGTGCGACAGGAGAATAAAGAAACAAAACCAAAAGCATAAAAAATCATACAAAAATAGAGGAAGCTATGTATCTCATCGTAGGTCTGGGCAATCCCGGAATCAAGTACAAAAGCACATATCACAACATCGGCTTTATGACGGTGGACAAGCTGGCAAAGGAATTCAAGATTAAGTTTGTCAAGCAGAAGGGCACTGATTCACATGTGGCAGAGGGCGAATACAAGGGCGAGAGATTTGTCCTTGCAAAGCCTGACACATTTATGAATTTGTCAGGGAATGCCGTCAAGGCTCTTGTGAAAAAATATCGTGTTGACGTTGAAGGGGAGCTGGTTGTCATATATGATGACGCCGATCTTCCACTTGGAAAGACACGTATGAGAGAAGAGGGCAGCGCAGGCTCTCACAACGGAATGAGAAGCATAGTTGGCATGCTTGGTCGCACAGATTTCAAGCGAATACGTATTGGTATGAAAACAGCTGAGCTTGCAGAAAAGGATGTTAAACTCATAGATTTGGTGCTTTCAAAGGTTGATTACGAAGATAAACCCATTTTGGAAGAGGGCATCAATGCAAGTGTAGAGGCAGTGAAGGATCTTATTGCAGGCAAGGACATTCAACGCATAGAGGAAGTGCTCAACAGAAGAAAATGATCCCAGAATTTTTAAAGCCAATTCATCTTGGAGAAAAGCTTGCAAAGCTTGATAGGCTTGGTGACAAGCGCATCGTCGACAGCAATCTGTCGGCGATTTCCATATTGCGTGTAAGCGAGGGGGCAAAGGCGCACCTTGCTTATTCAATATCTGCCAGCAAGCTTTACATCACCTCTGACCAACTGCAAGCAAAGGCAGTGACCAAGAGGCTCAACTCCTATGAAAAGGACTGTGCTGTGTATCTTCCTCACAAGGATGACACCCTGTTTTACAGAGGTGGCACATCAAGGATTGTTGAAAGAGAGAGGCTGTCTGCGCTCACCTCATATCTAGAAGGAAAGCACAAGATTTTGGTTGTGTCTGCAGATGGGCTTTTGCAGAAGCTTTCAAGGCCAGAGCTGTTTGACAAGTTCACCAGCAAAATTCACGTTGAGGATTTTATTGCGCCAGGAGCTTTGGCAGAGAATTTGGCAAAGGCAGGGTATACGAGAGTTGATGCCATCAGCGAAATCGGTGATTTTGCGTTGAGAGGGGATATCCTTGACGTATACAGTGCTGACGGCAGGGCATATCGCATTGATTTCTTTGATGAAATGATTGAGGAAATCAAGAGCATCAACCTTGAAGAGATGGTTTCAACAGGCACATATAACTCACTTTGCATACCTCCCAACGGAGATTTGATTGTAGACGAGGAATGTGCTGGCAAATTAAAGGAAAAGCTGACAGCTCTTGGTGAAAAGGCAAGGGTAAATCCCGAAGGCATACACGAGGGCGTCCTTGACAATGAATATATTTGGGCAGTGCCACTGGGTGAGGATAATTTTGTCACCGTCTTTGATATGGTTGATTACGTGGCAGAGAAGCAAGGGCTTCAAAGCGTTGTCATTATTGACGAGCCGAAGCCTTGCCACGAAAAGCTCAATATACTTGGCAAGGAATTTGGTGGCAGACTCAAACACCTTATAGAAGATGAAGAGGTGTTGCCTTGCCATATTGATGCAGTTATCAGCCTCAATGAAGTCAAAAGACAGCTTCTTCTAAGAAGAAAGGTCAGCTTCACAGCATTGGCACTTTCAAATCCTATGTTTGAGCCAAAGACACTCATTGAGCCAAGGTGCATTCCCGTCACAAAATACTATCTTGACGCAGGCAGTATTTTTGCCGATATGCGTGAGTTTATCAAGTATGGCTACAAGGTGCTTCTTGCTTGTGGAGATGAGGAGAAGGCAAAGGCAGTCACCAGCAGTCTTATGGGTGGTGATGTCTATGCAACATTCAGCCTTTCAGGCAATGTGCCATCAGACAGTGGACATGGTGTAATTGTCACCCCTCTCACCATAGAAAACGGATTTTGTTGTCCTGACCTCAAGGTCATTGTTGTCGGTGTCAGTGAGTGTATCGGCAAGCAACGTGGAAAAGAGATATTTGCACCAAAACAGCAGTTTATCGCACCAAAACCGGGCGATTATGTAGTGCATAAGGTTCACGGCGTTGGTTTGTGCAAGGGCACAACCATAATGAAGGTTGGGGATTACGAAAAGGAATATATCGTCATCAAATATCGTGATGATGGCACCCTGTATGTGGCAAGCGATCAGACGGACAACCTGCAAAAATTTGTGGGGCAGGAGCATCCTCGCCTCAACAAGCTTGGTGGCAAGGAGTTTGAAAGAGAAAAGGAAAAGGTCCGTCAATCTGCCAAAAAGCTGGCAGTCAATCTTCTTGAAATTTATGCAAAAAGAGAGAAGCAGGAAGGCTTCAGATATGCCGAGGATACAGTGTGGCAGAAGGAGTTTGAGGACTCATTCCCCTATGAAGAAACTCCCGACCAATTGAAAGCTATTGCCGACATCAAAAGGGATATGGAAATTGGCAGAATTATGGACAGGCTTTTGGTTGGTGATGTTGGCTTTGGCAAAACAGAGGTGGCATTCAGGGCTATGTTCAAAACCGTCCTTGACGGAAAGCAGGCAGTGCTTATTGCCCCCACAACAATCCTTGCACGACAGCATTACGAAAATCTCAAGCCAAGGCTTGAGGAATTTGGCATAGATGTGGCACTTCTCACAAGGCTTCAAACAAATGCTGAAAACACAGAAACCTTGAAGCGCCTCAGCGAAGGCACGCTTCATATGGTGGTGGCAACTCACAAGGTCCTTGGAGAGAAGGTGCAATTTCATGATTTGGGGCTTCTTGTCCTTGACGAAGAGCAACGCTTTGGCGTAAACCACAAGGAAAAGCTTAAAGGAAAATATCCCAAGATGAATGTGCTGACTTTGTCAGCAACACCCATACCTCGCACTCTCAATATGGCTCTCACGGGCATACGTGACATATCAGTCCTTGAAACTGCCCCTGTTGGCAGACTGCCAGTGCAGACCTATGTGACACCATATAGCGACACTCTCGTGAAGGATGCCATTGTCAGAGAATGCGCAAGGCAGGGTCAGACTCTCATACTGCTCAACGACATTGACGGCCTTGACATATATGCCAGCCACCTTCGCACAATGCTTGGTGACGACATCCGTATTGTCACAGCCCACGGACAGATGCAACCAAACGAGCTTGAAAAGAGAATGTCTGCCTTCTACGACAAGCAATATGATGTGCTTATTTCAACAACAATCATTGAAAACGGCATAGATTTGCCCGATGCCAACACATTGATAGTTCTCAATGCAGGTCATTTTGGACTTTCACAGTTATATCAGCTTCGTGGCAGAGTGGGGCGCCGTGGCGCACTTGCTCATGCATATTTCACCTTGCCAGAAAACGGCACTCTCACAGAGGACGCAGACAAGAGGCTTCAAGCACTCCTTGACAACACGGAAATTGGCAGTGGCTTTAAGGTGGCATTGAGTGATTTGAGCATACGTGGAGCAGGCAACATTCTTGGAGCAGAGCAACATGGTCACATTGAAAAGGTTGGTTATGAGATGTATATTCAGCTTCTTAATGAAGCTGTCGAGGAATTGCGCACAGGTGTGCCTCACAAGGAGCTTCGTGAGGTTGAAATGAAGATTGACGCCGGTGCATACATCCACGAGGGTTATGTCAGTGGCAGAGATAAGATGCGCATTTACAAGCGTATTGCTGGTGTGTCAACTCCCTCTCAACGAGATGAGCTGGTCAAGGAGCTTACAGACGTGTTTGGACCTTGTCCAAAGCCTCTCAAAAATCTCATAAATATATCATTGCTGAAAAATATGGCAAGAGGCTACGAGGTGACCAAAATCACCGTCAACAAGCTTGGAGCAGGAGTTGTATTTGAGGATTCAAGCGTGTTCAAAAATGAGGGAATAATGCGTGCTGTGTCAGTGTTTTCAAGTGAGGCTGTGCTTACAAGCACCATTCCACCAAACCTTGTTTTCAACATTGCACCCTTGTCTCCCGAGGAAAAAATTGACAAGCTCATTGATTTCTTTGTGACAGCAGGAGATTGACGAGAAGTCTGAAAAGATGGTGATAGATGACCAAAAAACAGAAAATAGAGCAGAAATGCAAGGGGAAAATCGGATGAAAAATGCCGATTTTTCTCAATTTTTCACCAAATTTCAACAAGGAAAATTGCCCAAAGACAAAAAAATGCTTGCGTGAGTGAGCGTATATGTGTATAATGTTAATACTATTGTAAAATAATACCCTACATGGAGTTTCATATGAAGAAAAGACTTGTTATCGCACTCACACTTATCATGATCCTCGTTTTCGTAATGGGATCACTTGTTGGTTGCGATGAAATTTTCAAGAGAAACGAAGAAAGAGATGCAAAGCAAATCGTTGCAACAGTCAAGTATGGCAATCAAGTTGCCCACGTCACCAAGGGTGAGCTTGCTTCAAGCTTCAATGCTTATGCATATTCTTACGTTTACTACTACGGCATGACTTATCAACAAGCAGCCGATTACATCGTGAAGTCACTTGCACAACGTGAGCTTCTTGTCCTCTTCGCAAAGGAATATGTCCTCGGCGAATATGTTAAGCAAGGCTTGCTCCCTGCTGGCTCCACACCCGAAGCAACAAAGATTGAGGACCTTCTTACAAGAAGCGAAATCAACAAAGCTATCGAAAACACCAACCACGATATGATCCATTCATTAAGCTCAATCATTGATGGTCTCTTCACAGATGACGTATACAATGAGGGCAAGGATGAAGAAGAGGACGAGGTTGTCGAAGGCACCGAAACAGTCAAGGTCAAATTTGAAACATTTGACGGCAGTGCTGTTGAAACCCAAAAGATTTCAAAGGGCGCAAAAGCAAAGGAGCCCACAGCACCCACCCTTGAAAACAAGTCATTCTACGGCTGGTATACACAAGATGGCAGTGAAAGTGGCGAATATGGTGCAAAATACGACTTCAGCACAAAGGTTGAAGAAAGCATCACACTTTATGCAAAGTGGGTTGACTATCGTGCTCCCAGAGCAGAAATGCCCGAGGAAGCAGAAGAGGACGAATACGATGCAGACAACAATGATGAATCAATCGTCCTTGAGCACAGATTCTTTGACGCAGAATTCATCCAAAGCATCAAGGATAAGGAAGAAGAGCTTGAGCTTGAATCCAATATCCCCGATGAAGATTTCAGCCAATATGTTGACAGAGGCATTGCAAAGCTCAAGGAAAACCTCAAGTCAAACTTCCGTGAATATGATTACTATCTTGAAAGCCAAATGAAGACACTCCTTGTCGAAAAGCTTGAAAGATACGTTGGAAAGCTCGTGGACGTTGACAAGGAAGCAGTTGAGGCAAGATTTGCAAAGCTCGTCAGCGACAACCGTGAAGCATTTGGTGGAAGCGATACAGCATTTGCTCAAGCACTTTCAAGCGCAAGAGCAACAACATATTTCCATGCAGTGACAGTTGATGAAAACAACAGTGGCTATGGCTACGTTGTCAACATCCTTCTCAAGATGGAGCAAGAGGACATCGATCACCTTGTTGACATGGTCAATGGTGGCACAATCCCCACAGACATCATCCTTGCAGAACGTGACAAGCTCATCGGCGAAATGATGATCAGCGTTTCAAACCCTGACTACGACAGCGATGCAGAGGTTGACTACAACGAGGACGACAAGGTTGACAGCTTGGACAAGGACATCGCAGATGAAATGGTTGATCCTATGACCGATCCCAGCAACCCCTACAATGTGGCTGGCACAAAGTATAACCAAAACAACGATTACAACAATCTTGTCAAGTTCGGCAAGAACGAAGCAGGTGAATGGGAAATCACCTACGGCGCAGTGGAATGTCCTACAATGGCATATCTTCTCGACAAGGTTCCTGCACTTGGTGCAAATGGCGTTGTTGAACAAATCTACAATAGCTTTGAAGCAGTCAAGCAAGCAGTCGCAGACGGTGAAATGACACACGTTGAAAGCATCTACTGGCTCAACAAGGTTGCAACAGCTTGGGTATATCTCGTTGGTGACGATACAGGCATGACAACCGAGTCTTCAAACAATGGTGGTCTTGGATATCTCATCACACCCGAAGGCGAGGATAGCAACTATCTTGGAAACTTCACAGACCTTGCACGTGGCCTCATTAAGAATGGCACAGGCGCATACTCAATTGATGGCACAGCAACAGAAGGCAACTTCTACACCATCGCAGACAGCTTTATCGAAGGCAGAAATACAACCAACGCATATGCAGGCATCTTCGTCTTGCTCTGCTCATACAAGGCATGGGACAACACAGCATATGGCATCGTTGAAAATGAAGATGGCACATACAGCGAAGAGCTTGTCACATTGACAACAGATGAAAACGGCGCAGGCATCCTTCCTATGAACTATATCGTTTCATATGGCAAGACACTTGAAGATTGCGTCACCGTTGGTGAGCAAGTCCGTGAAGGCCTCGAAGCAGGCATCAAGTCAGACAAATACACTCAAGTCGCCAACGAATTTGGCATTGTCAACACAGAGAACATTGAATACTTTGAAAAGGTTTACAAATCACTCTGGGAAGACCTTGAATAATCAAGCTTAAACAAAATTAAGCCACTCAAACGAGTGGCTTTTTTGTTGCTCAAATAGAATAGAGCATAAAATTATTTTGATTGATAAGTCAATTCAAGAAGCTTTCCATTGAGCCTTGCCTTGTCAACAACAGCAACAGTCACAGAAGTGTTTTTGTAGGCAATAAGCTCTCCCTCAAAGGTGTAGAGGTCAGAGGTCAAGGTTCTGCCCAAAAGGAAGTTGTAGTCACTTATGATTCGAGGGGGCTGAGGAGCCTCTGCGATTGTCACATTGGGACTTATAACAATAGGCACAGGTTGACTCTCAACCACAAAAGGAACACCTTGCTCTTGGTGTTGGCTCACGGCATTTTCAAGGCTGTCAGTAGATGGTGTAGATGACATATCGTCTACACAATTGTCAGCAGATTGAGCTGTTGTGTTGGTCACAGCAATAGCCTCTTTTTCAGAGCCTTCACCAAGTATTGTCACGGGCTTGTCCTCTTTTGCCAAAGCGACAAGGCTTGTGGGCTTTGTTCTCTTACGCCTTTTTGACTGTGGCTTCAAAAGCACAATTTCACCAACACCAGCAATATCACTTGCTTTCAGTGTTCCGTTGTCAAGAAGTATTTGCTTCACTCGTCCACTCAATTCAAAGGATAGGTCAGACACCACGCCAGCAAGGCGTCCGTCATCAGAATAAACAGCCTTGTTTAAAAGAGCAGTGAGTGAGGTGAAATCAACATCTTCAAGATGCTTTAAGAGGGTGGAGTCATCAACGACAAGCGCATCGTTTATGGCTGTGAAATTG
>JAFWBH010000002.1 GCA_017507205.1 Clostridia bacterium | reverse complement strand
GTAGGCTGCTGCGTGTGATTTGTTGAAGGCATAGCTTGCAAACTTCAAAATCTGGTCAAACAATGTGTTGGCACGCTTTTCATCCATACCATTTGCAATTGCACCGGGGACATGTTTTCCTGTCTTATCTCCCTCTAGAACACCACCATAAAGGAATATCTTGCGTTGTATTTCAAGCTTTTTCAAGTCCTTCTTTGCAATGCCACGTCTCATAATGTCAGCGCCACCAAAGGAATAGCCTGCCACCTTTTGTGCAATCTGCATAACCTGCTCTTGATAAACGATACATCCATATGTCACTTCAAGAACTTCTTTGAGAAGAGGGTGAGCATATTCAACAGCCTCTGGATTGCGTTTGCCCTTCAAGAAGTCATCAAGGAATTGCATGGGGCCGGGACGATACATCGAAATGCCTGCCATAACGTCTTCAAGGCATGTGGGTTGGAGCTGATTCATGAATTTGGTCATACCACCACTTTCAAGCTGGAAGATTGACACGCAGTCGCCAGATGAAATAAGCTCATAGACCTTGGGATCATCATATCCAATCTTGTGGAAATCAATGTCCACGCCCTTGTCCTCTTTAATATATTTGATTGCTTCGCTAATGTCTGTGAGGGTTTTAAGACCCAAAAAGTCCATTTTGAGCAGTCCTATTGCTTCGACCATAGTCTTGTCATATTGAGTGGTGATGTCATCACCATTTCTTGACAAGGCAACATGCTCAACAATAGGCTCACCACAGATGACAACACCTGCTGCATGCTCACTGGTCTGTCTAGGCATACCTTCAAGCCTGATTGCAACATCAATGATGTTTCTTGCAAGAGGATTGGTTTCATATAGCTCCTTAAAGTCCTCTGAATAGCATTCAGTGCCAGGCGTCAAAACCATTTGAAGCATGACCTTTCCACCGGGGATAAATTTTGCCCAGTTGTTTGAATCGGTGTATGAAATGTTGTATACACGTGCGACATCCTTGAATGCTGCCTTTGCACTCATTGTTGAGTATGCAATGATTTGCGACACGTTGTCTGCGCCATATTTTTCAACACAATAGTCAATGATCTCTGGCCTTCTCACAAAGCAGAAGTCAATATCAAAGTCGGGCATTGACACTCTTTCCTTTGACAAGAATCTTTCAAATAGAAGATTGTATTTCAAAGGGTCAACGTCTGTGATTCCAATTGAATAAGCAACGATACTGCCGACACCACTACCACGGCCGGGGCCAACTGGAATGCCCTTCTGTTGTGCTGCGTGGACATAGTCCCAAACAATGAGGAAGTAATCGTTGAAGCCACACTCGTCTATGACAGCAAGCTCATAATTGAGTCTTTCTGCAATTTCGGGAGTGATTTCATCATATCTTGTCTTGATTTTTTCCCATGCGATATCGTGGAGATATTGTTTTGTAGTTCTATCTCCCATTTCGTCATTGGTATATTTAGGAATGAAGTTTTCCTTTGCCTTGACAACATAATAGTCTCCGTCAACCTTGTCTGCAATTTCAACGGTTGCTTGAATTGCCTCAGGACACCATTTGAAAAGGTCACTCATTTCCTCATAGGATTTGAGATAAAAGCTGTCGTTTTCAAATCTTGCCTTGTTGACCTCGTTCTTTTTACAGCCCAAATTGATACATTCCATTGTATCTTGAATGTCTGCATCCTCTCTTTCAATATAGTGGACGTCATTGGTGGCAACAACCTTGACCCCAATCTCCTTTGCCAATTGATAAAGAAGAGACAAAACCTTCTTTTCCTCAGGGAGTGCGTGGTCTTGAAGCTCAATGTAGAAGTCGCCCTCTGCAAACATTGATTTCATCCTCAATGCACATTCCTTGGCGCCCTCGTAATCGTTGTGGAGAAGATGACGAGGAATTGCACCTGCAAGACAAGCGCTGCAACAAATAAGTCCCTCTGTATGCTTGCTGAGAAGGTCAAGGTCAATACGAGGCTTGCCATAAAAGCCGTCAACAAAGGATGCTGATGACAGCTTCATAAGGTTTTTGTAGCCCGTCATATTTTTGGCGAGAAGAACAAGGTGATAGTTTTTGTAAAGGACATCTGAGTTTTTGACATACATATCATCTGCCACATAAAACTCACTGCCAACAATAGGCTTGATGCCATTCTTGCGCATTGTTTCAACAAAGACATGCACGCCATACATATTGCCGTGGTCTGTGATTGCAACAGCATCCATTCCTCTTGCCTTCAATGCCTCTGCAAGAGGGTAAGCTGTTGATGCTTTCATCTTTCCTTCATCATCTCTTTTAAACACCTGTTGCGTAAGGCGAACTGCGCCGTCAAGCAAGCTGTATTCGCTGTGAAGATGCAAGTGTACAAAGTTTCCCATTTTCTTCTCCGTATGTGTTAAATAAAGGTTTTATCCTATCGTTTTCAGTTGATTAATCCTCGTTTGTGCCATTTTGAATAGATTCTGCAATTTCTACAAGCTTGCGCAATCTATGGTTAAGACAGCTCTTGCTGACGCCCAAGATCTCTGCCATTTGCTCATATGATGCCTGCTGGAACTCCATGCGACATCTGGCTGTATCTTGAAGCGCTGGGGGCAAGGTTTCAAGGCCTACACTATCTTCAATTATGCCTATTGCAAGAAGGTGCTTTGATGCTGCCTCATAGGTTTTGTCAAGGTTGGCAGTTTCACAAATCACTGCCCTGTTGAGTGCATTGGCTGTTTCTCTTTCATCAATGATTCTTCTCAGTGCGAGGACACATTCACCAAGACCCATCACATTTAGCACCTTGACGATTTCTTCCTTGTCCTTGATGTAAACAAGCCACATTTTTCCTCTTTCATTAATCTTTGAAAGGACGCCAAGAGATGCAAGAAGTGTTGACACACTCATTGCCGTTTCCTCATCCTCAAGACGATATTCAAAGTGATAGCCGTCCTTTTTTTCTTCCCCTTCAAGTGAAGGCACATATATGCCACCTGATGCAAGGAAAAGTCCTCTCAAATATGCAATGGCGCTGGTGTATTCTCTTGCGAATTTCACTGGCACATCCAGCTCTATGCCCGGAGTGTCATCGCTTATAAGGCAGGCATCCAAAAGCACCTGCTTTGTAAAGCCTGTCTGCACTGCCACAGAAAATGCTCTCTCGCCCTTTTTTGAGCCAGATTTGATTTCATCGCAAGAGATTTCAAACTCTGTTGGGTAGACAGATTTCAATGCTTCAACAAGATACATTGCCACAGCATAGCTGTCAACGCTCATAACAAGGTTGATACGCTTTTTGCTGATATTGATGACTCCTGCATTTTTTGCGAGGGCTGATATGAATGCAAAAACACTATCCCCTTTTTCAATGGGAGAGGCGATGATTTCATCTACAACTATATTTCTGAATGATGTATTTTCTGCCATTTCAGTTTCCTTTTTTCTTATTTTTGAAGGTGGGCTTTTGACCGAGTCCGTATATTCTATCCTCTGGGATATCGTGCTTGGCAATAAATCCAGCCACTCGCCCAAATCTTCCAACCCTATCGGGCTTGTGTGCGTCAGAGCCAACAATGAGCTTCACTCCACTGTCAAGAATGACCTTCACATCCCTTTCAAGAGCTTCAACATGCTTTTCATTCAGCTCAATATACACATCCTTTTCCACTGCCTTTGTGCAGATTGCTTCCATATCAACAGGGCAACGATGACCAAGATGAACAAGCACATCAACTGGATATCTGTCCATAGCTTTGAGATATGCCCCGGTGTTCAAGGACCTTATGCGTTCCTTTGAATATCCTGAGCCAAAGCCATTGATGAACACATACTCTCTGTTTTTGAACGCCTCGCCAAGATTTAAAAATCTATGGAAGCCTATGTGGAGTATGTCAACTCTTTCAAGGATAT
>JAFWBH010000027.1 GCA_017507205.1 Clostridia bacterium | reverse complement strand
ATCCAGTTGCGCCACGGGTGCATATATATCCTATATATGACTATTCTATATGTTTTTCCACCCCAAATCAAGCACTTTTTCATTTTTCTTTTACGCGTAAAAGAAAATGCTGTTGATTAAATGCAAATTTTGTTATAAACTAATCATAGGTGGATTATGAGAGATTTGTCAAATAAGAAGGTGCTCATCATCAACACTGGTGGCACTATTGGTATGAAAAATACACGTGAAGGGTATGCACCTGTGAGTGGATATCTTTTTGGCGAGCTGAAAAAGATTGATGACCTCAACCGTGAAGGTATGCCCAAGTGGGATTTTGTGGAAATTTCGCCCCTTTTGGACTCATCAAACATCAGTGCACCTCAGTGGAACAATATGGCAAAAATCATTGCAGACAGCTATTGCGACTACGACGGCTTTGTCATACTTCACGGCACAGACACCATGGCATACACTGCCTCTGCCCTGTCCTTTATTCTTCACGGACTGGACAAGCCCGTTGTCCTCACCGGATCACAAATTCCACTGTGTGATGTTCGCAGTGATGCAAGGGATAATCTCATATCATCGGTTATCATTGCAGGGGACTCCATTGTCAAGGAAGTCTGCCTCTGTTTCGGTGGAAAACTGCTCCGAGGCAACCGTTCAACAAAAACAAGTGCAGACACTCTGGTGGCATTTGACTCCCCCAATTATCCTCATCTTGCTGAAATCGGCATAGCAGTCAAATACAACCACTCTGCCCTCAGCAAACAAAATGGAAGCAGCCTAGAATATCTTCCATTTTCAGCTGTGCCAATTGGCGTATTAAAGATATTCCCCGGCATGCAATTTGGACTCTTTGAGGACATCATCACAGACAAGCTTTCTGCAGTTGTCCTTGAAACCTTTGGCGCAGGCAACATACCCCATAGTGGCGATGACCTGCTCCCCATCATCAAAAAAGCATTCAAGGCAGGTGCCGTTGTTGTGGTTTGCTCGCAATGTGTTGCTGGCAGTGTGACTCTCGGCGCATATCAGACAAGCACTGCACTGAAAAACGCAGGTGCAGTAAGTGGCAAAGATATGACAACAGAAAGTGCAGTTGCCAAGCTCTATCACCTCTTTTCAATGGGTTATACAACAGACAAAATCAAATCTCTTATGGAGCAAGATTTGGCAGGCGAATTGACCTACTGACACCAATAGACAGATATTGCCATAATTACAAAACAAACACTTTATGCACTCAAAAGCACAATTTAAACACTTGATTTTGTAAATATAATGCAAAAATAAAAACCACTCGTTTGAGTGGTTTTTTTTATCTTTGCTTTGTTTATTATCTGAACACTTTGAGTGTGTTTGGCACAACCTTCATTGAAAGCTTGTTGACATATTGGATTTCGCCGTCAAGCTGGAAGAAGCCACCGTCAAGTGATTCAATGGTGATTTCTTTGCCTTGGACTTCGCCACCCCATGATGTTGACACGTGCTTTGCACGAAGGAATACCAAAAGTGCTGCAGGAATTTTCCATCTCTTGACCTCGTTGACATAACCAATTTGAAGAAGTCCATCATCCACCTTTGCATTGGGACAAAGAGGAAGACCACCACCAAGGAAGCCACCATTGCCAACGCCAATTGTGAACACTCTCATATCCTTTGTTTCGCCATCGATTGTCAGACGCATTCCATAGAATTTGGTGTGTGCAAGAGCGTAAAGGAGCGAATAGAAATATGCCATCTTACCCTTCAATATTTTGCATTTTGCAAACTTCAAAAGCACGTCAACGTCAATGCCTCCACCACAGGTGTTGAAGCATCTCATTCCGTCAAGCTGAATGAAGTCAATGTATGATGACTCGCCTTTGAGGATGACTTCAAGTGCCTTTTCAACCTTTTTGGGATGACCAGAGCTCTTGATAAAGTCGTTGCCACTGCCACAAGGCACAAGACCAAGAGTGATGTTTTCAAAGTTTTCAATGCCACAGAGGACCTCGTGGAAGGTGCCATCGCCACCAAGAACTATTAGCTTTGTGTCTGGGATGAGAGAAAGCTCTCTTGCGATTCCCATTGCGTGATCTCTATGCTCGGTTTTGTGGACGGTGTATTCCACTCCCCTTTCGCCAAACATTTTTTCAAGCTTGTTGAGAGCCTTTTGACCCTTGCCCTTTCCACTTGTGGGATT
>JAFWBH010000026.1 GCA_017507205.1 Clostridia bacterium | reverse complement strand
GTCCTCGCCTTCGCCAACATATTCCTGCACCTTGAAGGTGAATGCAGAATAATATTCCTCTTTGTTGACTCCCTCAGGAAGCACAGGACGCAAGAAGTTGAACTCAAATGAGTTGTTTTTCTTGGTGTAGTTGAAGGTTGAGGGATTGGGGATATAGTAGGAGTTGGGGTCAATGTTTTGAAGCACATCTACATAAACCATACTGCCGTTGATTGTTTCTCTTGCAATGCCCTCTGCCTTGCATGCATCAGGTGTTTCAACAAGAAGAATTGTGACAACGTCCTGCACGTTGATTGTGATTGATGTGCTTTGACCGTCTGTTGATGTTGCTGTGATGACTGCTCTGCCACTGTTGACGCCTGTGACAACACCATCCTCATCAACCTTGGCAACGGTTTCACGATTTGATGACCAAGTGACACTGGGTCTGCCGTCCTTGAAATCATCGGCATAGCTTGCTGTGAGATAGAGCTTGCCCTCTGTTGCAAGAACAAATCCACCAACAGTATCCTCGGGTGAATTGAAAAGGTTTGCATTGTCAATGACAATTTCATCCTCTCCACATTTTGAGATGATGACATCCTTGCCCTTGACCACAAGTATTGAAAGGTCGCTGTTGATGATTATGCCATTGCCAGCCCCATTAAGCACAATGCCCATACTTGCATCAATGTTGACCTCGTCTGCACTGATGCCAAGGTCTGCAAACAAAAGCTCATCCTTTGACGTTGTTATGCTTGCACCCAAGAGAGTCAAGTCATCCTTGACTGTGATTGACACTGATTTTTCAATATACTTGCCCTCTTCGCCATAGACGCTTGCCTTGACTGTGATTGTTGCTGTGCCTGCGCCAACTGCGTTGACTGCACCGTTTTTGTCAACAGAAAGCACAGACTCATCACTACTTTAATAAATCCAGCTTTCAACAATTGCTTCAACAGGGTCTGTTTCCACCTCAATACGTGCATTTTGACCAACGGTCATTGTATCTCCAATGATGACCTTGATACTTTCAACCTTGAAGCCTACAACATACACTCTGCAGGTGGCAATGTGTGTTTCTGCTTGTGCCTTCAACAAAAATGAGCAATAGGTGTTGATGTGAAGATAACCATCATGTGAGCAGGTGTCATCATCAATGTCGCCAAGCATTTCCTCATCTGCCACCTCTTGATTTTCGTGAACAAATGCAGGTGCTGGAATCAAGCCAGCATCCCACTCTGCCTTATACTCCTCGTCTATGCAGACAAGATCACTTATGCTCCAACGATATGTCTTGTTTGAAGCACGATCTGGTGTGACAGTTGCAGTGAGCAAATCTGACAGCTTAAATGCAGACTGCTCTGAATCGTATTCAATTTCTAGGTAATTTTTGTCAAGCGTAATGTCATCAACTGCAATGTGAGCACTCATAGATACGAATACACTGACCATCGCAACTACAAGCACTATTATCACAGGGATGATGACAAGTATGCCAACCATTACTTTTTTCATAATATCTCCATTGACGGACTATGTCCGTCTGAATTTCTGTATTTACGGGACTAT
This sequence comes from Clostridia bacterium, assembly GCA_017507205.1. Taxonomy (GTDB): domain Bacteria; phylum Bacillota; class Clostridia; order Christensenellales; family CAG-917; genus RGIG4097. The sequence continues at coordinate 7,379 of JAFWBH010000026.1, read as the reverse complement.
CTTTTGATAGCGCTTTTCAAGATTTACAAAGAGCATACATGCACTTGCAATCAAAATTGCTCCTGATACGCCAGCCAAAATGCCATAGACCTCTGCTGGTTGCATATCGAAGGTCATTTTGCCAAGGGTAAGGCCTTGGAAGCTGAATACCATTGCAAACACTCCATAAAGGATTGCTGTGAAAATGCCCACGAACAGTGCAACTGCAACGTTTTTGTTGGCTGCGACAAGCTCGCCATCACCACTGACGTTAAATGTAGGTGATTTGATGTCTGCCCAGATTGACAAACAGGTTTCTGCCAAAACGACCAGCTCGCAAATGAGGAAAATCATTCCCACATCAAGAGGGGTAAGCAATGCGCCCCCTGCTTCTGGAACAAAAGCCGCCGCCACCGTCACGCAACAAAGGACAACTGATGCTGTGCCTACAATTCCGTAGAGGAAGAGCTTGGTGAGAATCTGTGTTGTATAGCTGACGGGGATTATCTTTGTGTGGTAGAACACATTGCCCTCTCTTGAAATTGAGGTTGAGGCAAAGGATACTATGATTGTGACAAAAATGATGATGACAAGGAGTGTAAGTCCGGGGACGATGGTTGTGCCAACACTCTTTGTGCCCATCGCCGATGCAAGTGCGTTGCAGTAATAAACCATAACTGGTGCTGCACATGCCATTGCAAGATATTGGAATGAGTAGTTGAAGCTTCTGAATATCAAGAAAAACTCTCTGTTGAGCAATGTGCCAAAGACACTGCGCACCTTGTTGGTCTTGTGGACCTTGACAAGAGATTCCTTTTCACTTTCAATGCCACAAAGGATTGTGCTGTAATAGCATCTGGTTGTTGTGAAGTATGCACCGACACCAAATGCTCCGTTCATGAGGAGAAGGTATACAAAGCAAAGTGCTGGATGTCTCCACACCACTTCTGTGCCACCAACCAGAACAAACGCATAGAGGTTGATGGGATAGGAATTGTTGGCAAATTCAATGATCTTTGCTTTGATTGTAGGATCTGCAAAGAAATTGACTCTATTGTCTGCAAGATAGCCAAGCACACTTGAAAGTGCGTTCATATAAATTACAAAGCATCCACAGATTGCAATGATAATCAAAATCAACACCAAAAGGAATTGGTTTTTGATGAGGTTGACGATCTTCATCACGGGGATTGCAACAAGGTTGGCAATGAAGAAAGGAAGGAAGCTTTGGAATATTATCATTGCGATTGAGCCGAAATAATAACCAACGCTTGCCCCTGCAATTGCACCTGCTATAATGTGGAAAGGCAGTGTCAAAAGCACTGTCACAACAAAGTTGTGAAGAGCACAATAGATTGACTTGGCAATGAGGATTTCTGTTCCACTGACAGGGAATCTGAACAGAAGCTCATTGTCGCCATTCATATACAGATTTTTGACAACGGTGCTGATTGCGATGATTGTTGACACACCAATTGTCAAAAGGTTTGACACAGACAAGAAATGCTCAAGGCTTAGCCCTGCGCGCTTGACAAACATGTTTGTGAAGAAATAAATGCCTGCCACAAGCATTGCGTAGATAACCACGCCAAAGATGAAGTTCATCACATTCATTGCTTTGTCCTTGTGTGAAAGCTCAGTGGTGGCATCCTTCCTTGACCTAAGGTCAAGACGGAAAAGCGTTTTTACGCTTTGCCATGATATATTGCTCTGTTTCATAAATTATCCCTCCACCTCATCAGTGGGCTTGTTGTCGTTGTTGTCCTCTTCTGTGGGAAGCTCGGGGCGCATATCCTCGCTTTCTTGAGATGCATAGTCCTCAAACAAGCGTTTTTCATATGTGCCGGTGATTTTGAAGAATCTTTCTTCAAGGTTTGCCTTATTTTCTTCATTGTTTTTCAGGTCAAACATATCAATGAGCTGTCCGTCATTGATGATTGCCACTCTGTCACAAAGCTTCTTGACGAGGTCAAGGTTGTGTGAACTGAAGAACACTGTGTTGCCCTTTCTGCAATGCTCACGCATGTATGCGATGATTTCTGCAGTTGATTGAGGGTCAAGACCCATCATTGGCTCGTCAAGAACCCAGAGCTTTGGCTCGTGTATGAGGGCTGCGATGATACAAATCTTTTGCTTCATGCCATGTGAATATGCTTTGATTTGTCTGTCAACAGCAAAACGCAGACGGAAGAGGTCAAGATAATGGTCAAGACGTGCTTGTCTGTCCTCAAGAGATACCTTGTAAAGATCAGCAACATAGTTGACATATTCTCTGCCTGTCAGCTTTTCGTAGACTGAGTGGTTGTCGGGGACATAGCCCATCTCCATTTTTGCCTTGATAGGATCGGTGGTGATGTCATAGCCACAGATTTCAATTGTGCCACTATCAAAGGGCAAGATGCCTGTGAGACACTTGATTGTTGTTGACTTGCCTGCGCCGTTTTGACCAAGGAAGCCGAAGATTTCACCGGGCTTCAATTCAAAGGAAATGTCATTGACTGCAAGACGATCACTTTTGGGATAAGTTTTCTTCAGGTTTTTGATTGTAAGCATAATACGCCTTCTCCTGTTTGATGTTCAGATTTGATTCACTGCCACTGGCAAGATTGTGCCTGTATACGCAGTGCGTGTGCGTGCGTAAAAAAATTGCGAAACTCAATTCGCCCTTTCTTCACCATACAACACACGCCACTATTTTAACACTTTTTACACATTGTGTCAAACTATAAATTATTTTATAATTTCTCCTCATTTTTTGGCACTTTTTCACCATTCTGTTTGTCAGCGTATTTCGCACTGTAAATTATATTTTGTCCAGACCATACAAAAAAACTGACAATCTAACCATAATTTTTTTGTGTTTTATGTTTTTGCTTGACTTATCAATCTTTAAGTGATATAAATCTCTAGGCTTTAAGATACAGCTTGTATTTTAATCCGATTTTTTTTACCCTTCAAAAAATAAATTTTGTTTACGGATAGATATGGCACAGGAATTAAAATCTAAAAAGCTTGGAGAAATGCCCGTTGGAAAGCTCATCCTTTCAATGAGTGGTCCTGCAATACTTTCAATGCTTGTTCAAGCACTCTACAACATTGTTGACAGCATTTTTATCGGAAAGTTTGATGCAACCAACGGTGTTCTTGCTCTTTCATACGCAATGCCCATCCAGCTTCTTGTCAACGCCTTTGGCGTTGGTCTTGCTGTTGGCACTGGCTCAATGATATCTCGCCTTCTCGGTCAAGGCAAAAACGAGGACGCAAGCCTTACAGCACAGACAGGTATACTTCTCGCCCTCATTATGAGTGCAATCTTTGCCATCTCTGGCTATTTCATTTCAAGTGCCTTTTTGAAGGCATACGTTGACAAGCCTGAAATCCTCACAATGTCCATTGAATATCTCACCATCTGCACCTGCTGTTCATTTGGTATGATGCTTGAAATTATGTTCAACAGAATTTTGCAATCAATGGGCAATATGATCATACCTATGATCACTCAGATTGTGGGTGCCATGGTCAACATCATCCTTGACCCCATATTCATCAGCGTTGCAGGACTTGGCGCATCTGGTGCAGCGATTGCAACAATCATCGGTCAAATCGTGGCAATGTGTGTGCCAGTATTCGTCCTTCTCCGTGACAAGAGCAAGTTTGACATTGATGTTTTCTTCACCAAAAAATTCCGTGTTAAAAAGCATATCATCGGTGGCATTTTGCAGGTAGGCTTGCCCACCGTTATAATGAACTCAATTGGCTCAATTATGTATATGGTTGCCAACAAGCTTCTCAGTGTATACAAGGTGCCTATCACCACAAATAAGGGCGTTGAAAATTTCGATGTTGGCGTCTGGGCCTTTGGCATCTATTTCAAGCTCAATTCATTTGCATTTATGCCCTGCTTCGGACTTAATCAAGGTTGCATCCCAATCATGGGCTACAACTACGGCGCAAACCTGAAAAAGCGCTTTGACAAAACCTTCAGAAATGCAATATTTATGGCACTTGGATATATGATGTTTGCAACCATCATCTTCCACGCAATGCCTGACCTGTTGCTCAAGCTATTCTCTGTGCCAAATGATGAAACAGTCATTTTGGAAGGTATGAAGGCCCTGCGACTCTGCTCTGTGTGCTTTATCCCTGCAGCAGTCAGCGTCATCACCATTGCAATGTTCAACGCAATCGGACACGGCACAAAGGCAATGCTTATGTCAATTCTTCGTCAAATCGGCATACTCATTCCCCTTGCCCTTCTGCTGTCAAAATTCACAGATCTTGGCATGGTTGGCTTCTGGATTTCCTTCCCCATTGCAGAGGCAACAGCGCTGGCAATATTCTTCCCCATTGCACTGCACACCATCAAGAAGATCTTTGCAAAGAAGGACCTTGAAGTGCCTGCATCAGAAATGGAAGGCATACTTCCAACTCCTGCTCTTGATGCAGAGGAAGACAGTGATGAAATGCGCGATGTATACGCCTCAAATTTGGGGGATATTGACACCACCATTCAAAATGAGGAAATTGCATAAAAAGATTTTTACCATTAAAAAATGCACATTAAACTGCGTGTTTTAAAGATTAAAGTTAGTCTTACGCACAGCAAATACACTTAATCTTACAGCAATTCTGCAACAAAAAAAGGCACTCACACGAGTGCCTTTTTCATTTGATTTTGTGGGCTTGACTTACTTAATCATTGCCTTATCCCAGCTTGCATGGGGTTCAAGACCCATAAGCTTTGCAACTGTTCCGGCAACGTTTGAAAGGCCAAATTCACCCTCTTCCATTTCAACATCTGCATTGTAGATGATGAAGGGGACTGCATTGAGTGAGTGTGCTGTTCTGACTGCGACCTTGCCCTTCTTGTTCATTTCAAGCATTTCATCTGCATTGCCGTGGTCTGCTGTGATGACAAGGATTGAATCTGTTTTGTCAATGACAGGAAGGAGTCTTTGGAGTGCAAGGTCAACTGCCTCAACACCAATGATTGTTGCTTCAAGTGAGCCAGTGTGGCCAACCATATCACCGTTGGGATAATTGCAACGGATGAATTGATACTTGCCACTTTCAATTGCCTTTATGACTGCATCAGTGACCTCTGCAGACTTCATCCATGGACGTTGATCAAAGGACACCTTATCTGATTCAATTTCTTCCCATGTTTCAAGGGTGTCGCTGAATTTTTCACTTCTATTTCCGTTCCAGAAATATGTCACGTGACCATACTTTTGTGTTTCACTGACTGCATATGAGCTGATGCCGTGATTTACGCAGAATTCTGAGAGTGTATTCTTGATTTTGGGTGGCTCAACGAGGAAGCGCTTGGGCAATGCCAAATCTCCATCATATTGAAGCATGCCTGCATACATAACCTTGGGCATATCTCCTCTGTCAAAGCCGTCAAACTCTGCATTGTCAAATGCCATTGAAAGCTCAATTGCTCTGTCGCCACGGAAGTTGAAGAGGATGACGCTGTCGCCGTCCTTCATTGCACCAATGGGTGCTCCGTTTTCTGCAACTACGAAGGCAGGAAGGTCTTGGTCAATGATGCCGGGATTGTCTGCTCTGAATTTCTCAACAGCCTCTGTTGCGCTTGAAAAGGCAGTTCCTTCACCATAAACGTGAGTATAAAAGCCTTTTTTGACCATTTCCCAGTTTGCAAAGTATCTGTCCATTGTAATGGTCATTCTTCCACCACCTGAGGCTATTCTTGCATCAAAGGTGCTGTCGTTGAGCTCTTTGAGTGCTGTTTCAAGCTGGTCAATGTAGACAAGTGCTGATGTTGCTGGCACATCTCTTCCATCAAGAAGTGTGTGGATTCTGACTGTCTTGATTCCGTCATTCTTTGCGCCTTTACAAAGGGCGATGAGGTGTGCAATATTGCTGTGGACATTGCCGTCTGAAAGAAGGCCAATAAAGTGCATTGTGCCATTGCTTGCAAGGCAGTTATCCTTCAATGATGTCCAGGCTGATGAACGGAATATTTCCCCACTTTCAATTGCCTCTTCAACAAGCTTTGCGCCTTGTGAATACACTTGACCACAGCCAAGGGCGTTGTGACCTACCTCGCTGTTGCCCATATCCTCATCGGAAGGAAGTCCCACAGCTGTGCCGTGTGCCTTGATATAGGTGTGAGGACAGGTTGCAAGAAGCTTGTCAAGGACGGGTGTATTTGCCAAAGTGACGGCATCACCGAGGCCAGTCTTTGACTTGCCTATGCCGTCCATTACTACGAGAACGATATTTTTCATAATAAAACAATCTGCACCAAAACAAGTTTTGGTGTTTCGGTGCAGTCCTTTTTCAATTAATAGTTTACAACTTGTGAGAAGTCTACTGCCTTGAGTGATGCGCCACCAATGAGGCCACCATCAATGTTGGGTTGTGCCATAAGCTCTGATGCGTTCTTGGGATTCATGCTTCCACCATATTGGATGCGAAGCTTGTTGGCGAGCTTTCTGCCGTAGAGCTTTGCAATCATTGAACGGATGTTCTTGATTGTTTCTTCTGCTTGCTCACTTGTTGCAGTCTTGCCTGTGCCAATTGCCCAAACGGGTTCATATGCGATGACGATGTTTTTGAGATCATCCTCTTGGATTCCTTCAAACGCACCATTGACTTGCTTTCTGAGCACTGACTTTGTGCGATTCTTTTCACGTTGTTCAAGAGTTTCACCAACGCAGATGATGGGTTTGAGTCCGGCAGAGAGTGCTGCCTTTGTGCGTGCGTTGACTGTTGCATCGGTTTCACCGAAATATTGACGGCGTTCACTGTGTCCAATGATGACATATTCAACACCAAGCTCAACAAGCATTTTTGCACTGATTTCACCTGTGAATGCTCCCTTTTCTGCCCAGTGGACGTTTTCTGCTCCCACATGGATGTTTGAGCCTTTGGTTGCTTCAACTGCTGCCATAAGATCGGTGTAAGGTGTGCAGATGACCACGTCACATTTTGCGTCCTTCACAAGAGGCTTAAGCTCTTCGATGAGAGCCTTTGTTTCTGCGATGGTGTTGTTCATTTTCCAGTTGCCTGCGATGATAGGTTTTCTTGCCATAATGTTTCTCCTATAAGAATATTTCTCTCTTTGGTATTAAGACCAACGGCACAATGTAATTGTGCCATTTTTGTTGCTTTGATTATTTTTCGTTGAGGCATGCGATGCCGGGAAGCACCTTGCCTTCAAGATATTCAAGAGATGCTCCACCACCTGTTGAGATGTGGCTCATCTTGTCTGCATAGCCAAGCTGTGCTACTGCTGCTGCGCTGTCGCCACCACCAATGATGGTGATTGCGTCTGTGTCTGCCATTGCCTTTGCAACTGCGTTGGTGCCTGCTGCGAGGGTGGGGTTTTCAAAGACACCCATAGGTCCATTCCAGACAACAGTCTTTGCGTT
>JAFWBH010000025.1 GCA_017507205.1 Clostridia bacterium | reverse complement strand
AGGCAGACGTCATAAGTGGAGATGATGGACTGACGGTGCCTATTATGCTCATGGGTGGCAGTGGCGTCATTTCTGTGGCAAGCAATATTTTGCCAAAATATGTGTCCGAGATGACTGCTTTTGCTTTGAATGGTGAATGTCAAAGGTCTGCCAATATGCAGTTGAAGCTTCTCCCTTTGGTGCGAGCATTATTTTCAGAGGTCAATCCTATACCTGTAAAAAAGGGGGCAGAGCTTTTGGGACTATGCAGTGGCGAGCTACGGCTTCCTCTCACAGAGCTGACCGAGAAAAATATTCCCATTCTTGAAAAAATCCTCAAGGATTTTATATGATTAGAATTGCGATTTCTGGGGCTTGTGGAAGAATGGGGCGAGCCTTGTATGACTTCATAAGGAATAGGGCTGACCTTCAAGCTGTCTTTGGTGTTGACACCTATTGTGGCGATGCAGATTTCCCCATTTTTGACTCCTTTGAGGGTTGCACACTAGATGCAGATGTGGTGGTTGACTTTTCTTCGCCTTCTGCTCTTGACGGCATTCTTAATTACGCAGAAAGCACCGGGGCAAAAGTTGTCCTTGCAACAACGGGATACTCGACAGAACAGCTTGAAAGGATAAAATACTTTTCAAAACGGGTGGCAATTTTCCAGTCGGCAAATATGTCCCTTGGGGTGAGCCTGCTTGGACAGCTGACAAAGGATGCCACAAGATTTTTGAAGGGCTACGATATTGAGGTTGTTGAAACACATCACAACAAAAAGGCAGATGCTCCAAGTGGCACTGCCCTTGCCCTTGCAAGAGATATCAACAGTATCCTTGACGGCTCATTAAGCCTTGTGTGTGGCAGAACAAATGGCAAAAGAGGCGTCAACGACCTTACAATCCATTCTGTTCGAGGTGGCACTGCCATCGGAAAGCACTCTGTTATGTTTTTCGGTGGTGGGGAGAATTTGACCTTAACTCACGAGGCTGAAAGCAAGGATGTTTTCATATGTGGCACTCTACGTGCAATCAGCTTCATCATCACTAGGCAGACTGGCATTTACACTATGAAGGACCTGCTTGCCCGTTGTAAGCCTGCCCTTTCAATTTCAACATCTGCCAGATACTCAATCATATCATTTGTGGGTGTTGATGAAAAAGATATCACCACTCTTTTCAAGAGTATATATGACAACAATCTGCCCGTTGATGACCTGTGCTTATTTGAGGCCATAGACGGCTCCTTCAACCTGTCCATATCCTTCAAGGGCGATGACAACAGCCTCTATACACTTGCCTCTGATATCACATTTACAAGGACTGACAGCATAGGCAAAATCACCCTTACTGGTGTTGAAGCCAAGGACATTCAATTTGAAATTTTGAGGCTATTGAAATCGGTGGGAGCAAAAATACATATGCTGTCAACCAGTGAAAGCACCTTGTCGGTTTTTGTGGATGAGGACAAGCTTGTCCAATCTGAATACGCATTGAAAAGCTATTTTAAGATATAATCAATTTACATCAACGATTTGCAATTATCTCAAATGAAAAAGGCACTCCAATGAGTGCCTTGTTTTATTCTATTTTTTCAAAACATTATGTTTACGTCTTGTTTTCAGCTGATAAAACAATTCTTTTGTCATCAACAAAGTATTTGCTCACCTTTAAATCTAAGAATTGCTTGTGGCGTTCAAACTGGGCAATGAACACTGCAACGAGGACAAATATACATCCTGCAAGCTCTTTCAGAGTGATTGACTCGTGGAGTATAATCATACCACCGATGAGTGCCACAACAGATTCAAGGCTCATGATGAGGGTTGCGATTGATGACTCAACTCTCTTTTGTCCTACTGCTTGAAGGGTGTATGCCACACCACTTGAAAGTATGCCGATGTAGAGGATTGGCACTATGCTTGCAGTGATGATCTCCCATGTGGGAAAGCCGTTGATTGCCATTATAGGTATACCCAAAGCTGCACAGACTGCAAACTGCAGGAATGTCAGCTTTTGAGGGTCGGTGTTGTGGCAATATCTGTCAACAAATGTAATGTGGAAGCCAAAGGACACTGCGCTGTAAAGGACGAGGACATCTCCCTTTGACACACTCATTGAGTCATTGAGGCACATAAACACAAAGCCTACAAGGGCGATGTATATTGCAAAGCAATGAAGCCTTGATGTGCGCTTCCTCATCATCAAATTGATGAATGGCACCATGACTATATAAAGAGTTGTAATGAAGCCTGCCTTGCCAGAGGTTGTTGTTTCAATGCCTATTTGTTGCACCAGTGTTGACACAAACAAGACAACACCACAAATGACACCACCGACAATTGTGTCCTTTGTGAATTTTGTGATTGGCCTGCCATTTTTCTTGCGAATAAGGTCAGATATAAGCACTGTAATGCCAAGGACTACCGTTGCAATCACATAGCGAAGAGCACTCATTGAAACGGCATCAATGTGGCCTGTGGAGTATTTTTGCGCAACAAAAGCAAAGCCCCAAATCATTGCAGTGAGGATGAGGATGAGGATGCCTATGAGAGTGCGTCTGTTATTTTTCATATCCGACATAACAAATTTCCCCCCAATTGATTTCCTTTTCCTCTTCTCCTCTCTTGATGACAAGTGAGCCGTCCTCTGTCAATGCTGTTGCAATGCCAGAAAAACCCTCACTGTCCTCAACCTGCTTTGAGAGAGTTTCACATCTTCTATTATATTCATCAAAAAGGTCCTCTGTATCCTCAAGCTCAAAGACAGAGTAAAGCTCCTTGACAAGAATCCTTGCAAATCTCTTCACAGACATTCTCTTGCCTGTGGTGATATAAACTGATGTGGCAATATCCTTTACATCTCCAAGCGCTTCCTCTTTTGTGTTGACATTGACGCCTATGCCCATAAGGACATAACGCTTGTCGGTGACAACACTTTCAGGGAGAATGCCACAGATTTTCTTTCCGTCAATCTTCAAATCGTTGGGCCATTTGATTGTGGCGTGAATGCCAGCTCTCATCAATGCTCTGCTGACTGCAACAGCAGACATAATTGCCCAAAGTGAAAAGCCTTCATTTGCTGGGCTGATGTAGGTCATATATAGACCACCCTCTGGGGAGATGAAGCTTCTATCATATCTTCCCCTGCCCTGTGTCTGTGATTTGGCGATGATAACAGCAGGCCTTTCAAGTCTGTTTTCCCCCACAAACACTTTAGCAAGATAGTTTGTTGATGTGGCACTATAAAAGCAAAAGCAAGGCAACCTAGTGCCCTGCTTTACTTTT
>JAFWBH010000024.1 GCA_017507205.1 Clostridia bacterium | reverse complement strand
CATCACCAATGCCAAGCTCTCGGACAAACACCTTTAACACAAGCTTGCTTCTTTCTCCCACCACTTTGTTATAGCTACGGAGCTGACCGTATACACCAATTTTCTCACCAGCACCAAGTGAAGCATCTCCTATAAGTCGTTCGGATATGGTGAGGGGGACCTTGTCGGATTGTCCACTAAGTCTTGGCACATCCAAGGTCAAATCATAAAAGCCTTCTCCCATAACCTCGTGTGAAAATGACGGGGACTCTGCCACAACGCCAGATAAATATACCTTATTGTTTTCAAGTTGATCGTAGCTCATTTCTTTCTCCTTGTATTTTGATTATCTTTTCCTTTGAACTCCTTGCGAGTCCACATAATAGTTTTCAGTCAGCACCATTTCGCTGAGGGCAACAAACCTGAAGCCCTTGTTCTTTAATGCCTCAAGGACCACAGGCAAGGCATCAAGCACGTGATCGCTGTTGTTGTGAAAAAGCACAATATCTCCACTCTTTGCCTTTGGCACAATTCTTTCTGTTATATCCTTGACGCCCAAGCCCTTCCAGTCAAGGCTGTCTATGGACCACTGCACGCCAACCATACCCATATCCTCAATGCAGGTCATAAGATTGTTGGCATAGTCGCCAAAGGGCGCACGAAAATACATAGGTGTTTTGCCGGTAAGGTCATAGACCTTCTTGTTGACAGATGTGATTTCCTCTGCAATCTTTTCTGCAGATAATCTTGGCATATTGAGATGATTTTCTGAGTGGTTGCCAATGTCGAAGCCTGCCTCTGCAATCGCCTTTGTTTCATCGGGATATTTGTCAATCCAAAATCCAACCAAAAAGAAGGCGGCATGAGCATCATATTCCTTCAATATTTCAATGATTTTCAGGGTCTTGTCAGCGCCCCAAGCAGCATCAAAGGTCAAAGCAATCACCCTGTCAGCGCTATCGTCAATTTCAACCGAATACACTGGTATTTTTCGTGTGGTTTCACCAAAATACACTCCTGCAATAGATGAAGATGAAATGCTTACAGCAAGGACAATCACTGCCACAATGCAAGCACAGTAAAATAGTATGCTTTTTCGTTTTACAACAAAAAACATCTGCTCCTCCATATTAGACCAACTGCTGTGACAAAAAATGAAATATCTTGTCGGAAAAGTTCGCACTTCGTCTATAGTGATAAATTACGCACGGGTGAAAAGGTTTAGAACACATCAGCATTCTTTTGACAATATTTGTAAAAATCCATTAATAAAGTGCAACCAATGATTTTGTTGACTATTTTTGAAAAAATAGTAAAATGGTGGTATGGAAAAGAATTTTGACAAAGAAAAAGCAATGAAGGGGCTTTCAATCATTCCCTTTGTATTGTTCATATTGTTTGCAGTGGTGTTTTTTGCATCGGGAATCATGGGCTTCATCTACTCCATTGTCACTTACATCGCCTTTGAGTCACCTATGGTGTTCCTCATCCTCTTTGGATGCTTTGTGCTTTTTGTGGGCATAGGACTGCTTCTCATTGACTGCTTCATCAGGTATAAGAAAAAATATGACAGCAAATATAAAAGTGAAGGCATTGAGGAAGAAAAGCCGGCCACTACAATTGTTGAAAAAAAGAAATTCAAGCTTGACTTTCAGACTGTATGCTACGGATTTATGATTCTCGGCGCCATTTTTGTCCTCATCTCTGCTGGCTTAGGCTCAACATCACCTGACAATTGGAGGACAGAAACAGGAGAATATCTCAACAGCAAAGGCTACAACGGAGTTGCAAAGATATATGACCTCAGCTATCATCAACCTGTTGACAAGGTAATACTTGATCTTGATACAAAAAACGTGATTGTCATCTATACAAATGATGACCATGTGATGATAAGAGGCTATGAAACCTTCCCCGGTCAAATTACAAGCATTTATGCCAACAGCACATTAAAAATTACAGACAACAGCGCGCCATCACTTGAAGGCGACAATGTGGCAGAAATGCTATTCTTCCTCTTTGAAGAAAATGAAGCAGAGGCACAAATCAGACTGCACATCCCACTTTCACAAAAGGACAACATTGAAATTGTTGGCGAATACACGGTGGCACAAGAATAATCTTATCAATCCAATGAAAAGGCACTCAATTGAGTGCCTTTTTTCGTTATGGATTCAGCTTCGGTTGCTTTGACCCTTCCTTAAAATTGGTGAGAATATCTGTGGTAAAGGACCTTGTCCTTGATTTCTTGTCAAGGAATTTGCTTTCTGCGTTTTCTATAATCTTGTCAAGCATTTCACCAAAGGAGATGCCCACCTTTTCAAAAAGATAATATGCAAGAGAGCCTGGCACAGTGTTGACCTCGTTTATGTATATTTTTTCTCGTTCTGCGTCCACAAGATAATCAAATCTCACCACACCATCGAGCTCCAATTTTTCATACAGCAATGCTGTTATTTCTTTTATTTGCTGGTTTAGATTGCCAATTTCTGCCGGTATTATGTGACCACCACCACTCAATTTGCCTGTGGAATACTTTTCAGCAAAAGTGAGAAAATCACTTTTTGACAAGGGCTGCTCTGTTTCAGATATAACCAATTCATTTCCATTTCTGAAGCAAGCACAATTGACCTCAACAATGCCAACAAGCCTATGCTCAACCAAAATCTTATCATCAAACTCCACTGCAACATCGCAGGCAAACTGTAATTCATCTTTATCCGTTGCAACATTTATGCCAATACTACTTCCAAGATGAGCAGGCTTGACAATCATTGGATAATCTATTCGGTTTTCAATGTTGTTCAAAACCTGTTCTTTATCCTTCTCATAGTCTTGTCTAAAAAATGATTTGCCTTTTGCAGTGTTGACAAATAAGCTGTCAAAAACAATTTTGCTCTCTGCCTTGTCCATACATAATGCAGAGGGCAAAACACTTGGACTTGTGTGTGCTAGGCCATTAAACTCCAAAAGTCCAGCGATCGTGCCATTTTCACCCTCACCACCATGACAACAATTGACAACCACATCTGGTTTAACCACGGGTATAAGCTTGTTTTTCTTCAGTTGACAAAATGTGCCACCTACAAGGGCAAGCTTTTTGTGGGCAGTTGGCACAAAGGGCGTGAAATCCTTGAGAGTTTTTAGATTGCCCGTGTAGAAATCACCCTCATATATGAATATTGGCACGACAGCATACCTCTTGTCATCAAGGGCTTTATATGTCTGCACAGCTGTAATGACCGATATATCTCTTTCAACTGACCTTCCACCAAATATCAATGCAATTTTCTTTTTCATAATCCCCCTAGTCCTCATAAATGTCTGGCAAATCGTTGAGCAGTAATATGATATCGCCCATATGTATAAAGTCCTTAAAGGACTTTTCTGCCTCTTTTAAGGTGGCAAAGTGCAATACTTCACCTTGAAAATCGACCATACCACTTCTTATATACTCTACTCGATGCCCACCTATCAAAACCACCACATCTGCAACCTCAGATATGCTTTTGCCGAGCCGACAATTCTCTTCCTTTTCCCTTTCACCAAGCTCAACAAGCCCTGGCGTCACAACAACCCTTCTACCCATAAAGCATTTCAACGTTTCTAAGGCGATTCTAGCGCCATCTGGATTTCCATTGAATGTGTCATCAATTATCCTCACAACATCTCCTGATATCAGCTGTAAACGATGAGGAACAGGCTCTATGGTGGCAATTCTCTCCACTATATGCCTTGGGGACACTCCAAGTGCATAAGCAACAGAGGATGCCAAAGCAAGATTTTCAACATTATGTGTGCCAATAAGCCTAGTAGACACTACAAAAACCTCACCACCAAAATGTAGCTTGAACACACTGCCGTCTTGACCTATGGCAATATCGCTTGCATACACAGCATTGCCCTCACAGCCTGCAAAAACTATTTTGTCTGCTTCAATGTCTGCATTTTCGTCAATTAAGCCCTTTAGATTGCCGTTTACAAATGCTTTTCCATCCTTTTTGAGCAATCTCAAAATTTGCAATTTTTCTTCAATGATGTTCTCTTTTGTTTTAAAGGTTTCAAGATGCTGTGAGTTTATTCCTGTCAAAATCGCAATGTCTGGGTCAACGATTTTCATCAGCTTTTTAATATCTCCCCTTCTTCTCGCGCCCATTTCTGCAACGAAAACCTGGTGTGATATATCTAGACTGCCAACCGTTTTTGCGATGCCCATTGGAGTATTGTAGCTTTCAGGAGTGGCAAGCACTTTATATCTCACACCCAATATATCTCTCAAAAAAATTTTGACACTTGTTTTGCCATAGCTTCCTGTGATTGCAATTTTTAGCAGATTTCCCTTTTTTAATTGTCTTTTTGTTCTCTGCTCATATCGGCAATTATTGAGCCACTCAAAAGCGTTCTCAACAGCCATAGAAATCAAGAAAATGAGTGGATAGATTAACGGAAAAATCAAAATTGCGATATATCTCAAAAAAGCATCGTCATCCTGGAACACGCCACTCAAATGAAAAAACAGAAGTGTTGTCACTGCTGTTTCTGCCAAGATGACAAATGCAAATCCACGCACTGCTCTTTTTGTATATTTTAGAGGCTTCTTTTTGTCGCCATCCTCAACAAAATACAGCACTATTTCTGTTATGTAAAAGAACATTGCAATAAGAAAACCCCAAAATGCTCGGGAATGGAGAAGGCTGGCAAGAGCAAAAATCACTGCAAAAATCAGCATTGTCACCAAATCAACTAGAAATGCCGATCGTATCATTTTGCTTTTGAATATACCCTTCAATCTATAATTATCCTGCTGAATGACATATATGTATGGCTTTGCCATAAATGCTGTCGTAAGCAAGGAAAGCAATACAAAAAACCAATCTCCTCTTATAAACATTCTCCCCCCACCTTCATAATAAACGCAGACAAAATGCTGACAAATCTGTTTAAATCATCCACATAGGCATAGTGTCCACCGTCAAGCAAAAACAAACTGCTATCTTTAATGCCCTTTTCCAATTTCTTTGCCATATATAGTGGCGTTTCATTGTCCTCTTTGCCCCAAAAAATTGCTGTAGGCACATCAATGTCAGAAAGAAGATATGTTTGGTCATATCCAACCACCTTTTTGAAGGTT
>JAFWBH010000023.1 GCA_017507205.1 Clostridia bacterium | reverse complement strand
CCCAACGCATTTGACACCGATCTCCTCATCTCTCACCTCAAGGATTTGAAAGAGGGCAAGAGCATTGTTCACCCAACATATGATTACGCCAACCATGTGCGCAGTGAAAAATGGGTGGAGCTTGACAGCGCAAAGGTCATCATTGTTGAGGGCATCCTTCTCTTTGAAAACAAGGATCTTGTTGATATGATGGACATAAAGATTTTTGTTGACACCGATGCTGACGTGCGTATCCTCAGACGACTTTGCCGTGACGTAAAGGAAAGAGGAAGAAATATGGACAGCGTTGTCAATCAATATCTTACAACAGTCAAGCCAATGCACGAAAGATTTGTTGAGCCGTCAAAGAGAGTGGCAGACATCATCGTCCCCGTTGGTGGACACAACGATGTTGCTTTCAATATGATCATCAGCACAATCAAAAAGAAGATTGCAGAGGCTGAGGAATAAGAGAACAAGGTGAAATATGAACATTAAAATTTCTCAAGAGGTAAGGGATGCCATCAAATCTGGCAAGGGTGTTGTCGCGTTGGAGTCAACAATCATTTCACACGGAATGCCTTATCCTCAAAATGTTGAAACAGCACTTTTGGTTGAAGAAGAGGTGCGCAAATGTGGCGCAGTGCCTGCAACAATTGCCATCATCAACGGAGTGCCAACAGTAGGATGTAGCAAGGAAGAAATTGAGCATCTTGGCAAGGCAGGGCTCTCTGTCACAAAGGTGTCAAGGCGTGACATCCCCATTGTCATTGCCAAGGGACAAAACGGAGCAACAACCGTTGCAAGCACAATGATTCTGGCAGAAAAGGCTGGTGTCAAGGTTTTTGCAACAGGTGGCATTGGTGGAGTCCATAGAGGTGCAGAAAAAACAATGGATATATCAGCTGACCTTGACGAGCTTTCAAAGACAGATGTCTGCGTGGTTTGTGCAGGCGCAAAGAGCATTCTTGACCTTGGACTTACAATGGAATATCTTGAAACAAAGGGTGTTGCAGTTGTAGGCTATGGCACAGATGAGCTTCCTGCATTCTTTACAAGAGAAAGTGGCATCAAGCTCACATGCAGAATGGATACACCTGAAGAAATCGCCAAAGCATTGAAGGTGAAGGCAGATATGAATTTGGGTGGTGGAATGCTTGTGACCAACCCCATTCCAGAGGAATATTCAATGGACGCAAGGGTCATTGGTGAGGCAATAGACAAGGCAGTGACAGAGGCAGATGAAAAGGGCATAAAGGGCAAGGACATAACCCCATTCCTTCTTGACAAAATCCAAAAAATAACCGGTGGAAATAGCCTTGCAAGCAACATTCAGCTTGTGTTCAACAATGCTCGTCTTGCATCACAAATCGCAATTAATCTTGCAAAACTTGGCTGATAAACATCCTGTTCAGCCAAAATACACAAAACACGAAAAATAAAAAATAATATAAATTTTGTCTGTCTGACTGCATAGTCTGATAGATGCAAGGAGAAAATTATGGATATCAAAGACATTCTCGGAAAGTGTGACCACACTCTGCTTGGTCAAACAGCAACATGGGAAGAAATCAAAGCAATCTGTGATGATGGCATCAAGTTCAACACAGCATCAGTCTGCATCCCCCCAAGCTTCGTTTCAAGAGCAAAGACATATGTTGGTGACCGTCTTGCAATCTGCACAGTCATCGGCTTCCCCAACGGCTACAACACCACAGCAGTGAAGGAATTTGAAACAAAGGACGCAATTGCTGGTGGCGCAGATGAAATTGATATGGTCATCAATATTGGTGAATTGAAGGCAAAGAACTATGACTTCCTTCTCAATGAAATCAAGACACTCAAAAAGGCTTGTGGCGACAAGATTTTGAAGGTCATCATTGAAACATGCTTGCTCACAGATGAAGAAAAAATCAAAATGTGTGAAATCGTCACAGAAGCAGGCGCAGATTATATCAAAACCTCAACAGGCTTCTCAAAGGCAGGTGCAACCTTTGAGGATATCAAGCTTTTCAGTGAACACATCGGCCCCAATGTCAAGATGAAGGCCGCAGGTGGAATTTCATCCCTTGAGGACGCAGAAGAATTTGTTCGCCTTGGCGCATCACGCCTTGGCACATCACGTGTTGTCAAAATTGTCAAGGCACAAGATGACGGCAGTGCATATTAAAAAATAAACTGGAAAAGGAGAAAATTATGCCAGTACCAACCCCACATATTACAGCAAAGCTCGGTGATTTTGCAGATACAGTCCTTATGCCCGGTGATCCCTTGAGAGCAAAGTTTATCGCAGAAAACTTCCTTGAGGACGCAGTGCTTGTCAACAATGTCCGTGGAGTCAATGGCTACACAGGATATTACAAAGGAAAGAGAGTGTCAGTGATGGCATCAGGCATGGGTCAACCATCAATCGGCATTTACTCATATGAGCTTTTCAATTTCTATGATGTAAAGACAATCATCCGTGTTGGATCATGTGGTTCATTTCATGAGGATCTCCACGTGAGAGATATCGTTGTTGCAATGGGCGCATGCACCAATGGCAACTACGCAATGCAATATGGCCTTCCCGGCACATACGCACCTATTGCAGACTTTGACTTGGTCCGTAGAGCAGCAGAAACCTGTGAAAAGCTTGGCGCAAGATACAAGGTGGGCAACATCTTCTCATCAGACATATTCTACGATGAATCAAATTCAGGCATGGAATGGGCAAAGATGGGTGTCCT
>JAFWBH010000022.1 GCA_017507205.1 Clostridia bacterium | reverse complement strand
TCATAGAAAAATAATCTGTTCTGACCTGTCAGCTCGGCAAGATATTCTGCAAATGCATCTGAGGTGAGAGGGCCTGTGGCAATGACTGTTGGCACACTATCAGTTAGTTCCTTGATTTCAATGCCCTTGTGAAGAGTGAAGCTATCATATTTTGAAAGCTCTCTTTCAACAGCAGTGGAAAACCCTATTCTATCCACTGCAAGTGCGCTTCCAGATGGCACTGCACACTCTCTTGCCAAAGGCAAAAGCCTTGAACCCAAAAGGTCAAGCTCTTCCTTCAAAAGACCACTGGCAGTTTCAGGAGATATTGATTTCAGACTGTTTGAGCATACAAGCTCTGCAAGCATACCACTTTCGTGAGCGCCTGTGGTGCGTTCTGGACGCATTTCAAACATCTCAACGGCAAATCCTGCATCTAAAAGCTGGAAGGCGCATTCTGTGCCTGCAAGACCACCACCTATTATGACAACCTTTTGCTTTGACATGGCTTATTCTTCAGATTCCACATGCTTGCAATCCTCATTGGTGCAAACATACAATGTTTCATACTTGCCCTTGCTTATCTTCATTGGTGAATTACATTTTGGGCAAAGGTGAGGTGCTGGCTTTGTTTTTGAAATAAAGTCACAGGAAGGATAATTGGCACATCCGTAGAATGACTTTCCATTTTTGCCTACTCTCTTTTCAACTGCACCACCACACTTGGGGCATACACCCACTTGCTCGTGCATGTTCTTGATATTCTTACACTTGGGGAAATTTGGGCAAGCAAGGAATTTGCCATGTTTGCCGTCCTTGATCACCATTTTTGCACCACATTTTTCGCACACAACGTCACTTTCAACGGGAGGCAAAAGATTGGGACCACCTGTTCTTGCTGCATAGTCAATGTATTTTGCAAGATGGTTATAATACACCTTCACAAGATTGTGCCAATCCTCTTCGCCCTCTGCTACCTTGTCAAGCTTTGTTTCAAGACGTGCTGTAAAGGACAGGTCCATAACTGTGGGGAAAAAGTCCTGCATATATCCACAAACTGTTTCACCAAGCTGTGTTGGAGCAAGGAATTTGCCTTGCTTTTCAGTGTATTCTCTCTTTGCGATAACTGAAATAATTGAGGCATAGGTTGAAGGACGTCCAATTCCGTTTTCTTCAAGGGCCTTGATGAGTGTTGCATCGTTGTATCTTGCAGGAGGTGTTGTAAACTTTTGCTCCTTAAATACACTTTCAAACTCAAACTTGTCCCCTTCCTTGAGGTCGGGCATTGTGCCAAGCTCGTCCTTGTCCTCTTCCTTGTCGCTGGTGGCTGTATAAACTGCTGTAAAGCCTTTGAATTTTACACTCTTGCCCTTGACAACAAAGCCTAATGACTTGTCGGCTGTATCTCCCGTAATATGCACGTTCATGGTGTAGAACTCTGCATTTTTCATTTGTGAGGCAAGGAAGCGTTCATAAATCAGCTTGTAAAGGCGATATGCGTCCTTGTCAACCTTATCCTTCAAGGAATCAGGGGTGCGATCAAGGGATATGGGTCTGATTGCTTCGTGGGCATCCTGTGCCTTTTCACTGGTTTTGTAGACGTTGGGACGTGCAGGTGCAAACTCTGCACCATATTTGTTTTTGATGTAGTAAAGTGTCTTTTGTGCAAATTCGGGGGAAATGCGAACACTATCTGTTCTGATGTATGTGACAAGGGCATGTTGACCCTCTCCAGAGATGTTGACACCCTCATAGAGCTGTTGTGCAATACGCATTGCCTTGTCTGATGCCATACCCAGCTTGTGATTGGCCTCTTGTTGCAGAGTTGATGTGGTGAATGGGGGTGCTGGCTTTGAAATTGAAACACCCTTTTTCACTGTGTCAACATAGTAGGTTGCATTTTGCATCAAAGATGCAATTTCCTCTGCCATTTCCCCAGAGTTGACCTTTATTTTCTTTTTGTTGACCTCTTGGAGATTTGCCTTGATGAGATTGCTCTTTGTATGCTTGTCCCCCTCTTTGTAGAGCATTGCTGCCATATTCCAGTATTCTTCTGGCTTGAAATTGCGAATTTCGTTTTCACGTTCAACAATCATTTTCAGTGCTGCAGATTGCACTCTACCTGCACTGGATCCAGCCTTGATACGTCTTGAAAGTATGGGGGAAATCTTGTAGCCAACAAGACGGTCAAGAACACGTCTTGCCTGTTGACTGTTGACAAGATTATCATCTATTTCACGAGGACTTTCCATAGCCTTCAACACTGCTGACTTGGAAATTTCGTTGAATTCAATACGAATTTTATCCTTTTTAAGACCAAGACACTCTTTAAGATGCCAGCTGATTGCTTCTCCCTCACGGTCCGGGTCGGTTGCAAGATAAACTTCGTCGTATTTTTTGCTCTTTACCTCTTTGACAAGATTGTCAATTGTTTTTTGCTTTTCTGGAGTGATGACATACTGTGGTGTAAAATCGTGCTCGATGTCAATGCCCAAGGTTTTTGTGGGCAAATCACGCACATGTCCCTTTGATGCTTCCACTTTATAGTCGGTTTTTCCTAGGTAGTTTTGGATTGTGGTCGCCTTATGAGGGGACTCAACGATGATGAGTTTCATTATATCTCCTTGTTATGCCAGGCTGTAATAATTTCCGCCTGTCTGTTCAATTATTCCATTGATTTCAAGATTCATAAGCAATGTGCTCAATTCTCCTGCGCCTAGTGATGTAAGCTCCAAAAGCTCCTCAAAATGAAGCTCCTTGTCATGGAGTGCTTCCACCACCAATGTTTCACATATATTCAGCTCGACAACCTCTGTGTCAACTGACACTGCCCTCACTCCAAGCCTTGAAAGGACATCCTCGGAGCTGATGACCAAT
>JAFWBH010000021.1 GCA_017507205.1 Clostridia bacterium | reverse complement strand
CATATAAGGGACTTGAACGGGTGGGTATCGCAGGCACTTGACTTGATTAAGCAGTATTGCCTGCGACAAAAGATGGACACCCATCTTTTGCCACACTGGCGTGATAGCATCATAGATGCGGAGCAAGTCCCTTCGACTGCACCAAAGCACCGAGTATATCTCGGTGTTTTTATTTTGAAGGGACTTTGTGCTTTCAGCACCACGCTTTGCGTGTGAACCCATACTGTATGGCTGGCGTTCGTTCCTTTGTGCAAGCATAATCACTCACTATTACGTTTTGAATATGTTGTCATATTTCCTTTTTGTGATAAACTTTGTTTATCCTGATTTTGGTTTGGTGTTTATGATTGATACAATTTTCATTGACATTGACAATACTCTGCTTGATTTTGACAAGTGCGCATACTTGTCAATGAAATCCTCATTTGAAGATTGTGGATTGCCCTTTGATGACAATATGTTTGCCACATTTGAAAGGATAAATCTGGCACTTTGGCATCGTTTGGAAGATAAGATCATCGCCAAGGAACAGCTTTTCAAGCTTCGCTGGCCAACAGTTCTTGCGGCTTTAAATCTCTCCTGCGATGGAACAAGGATGGAGCAATGCTTCAAGCATTATCTTTACACTTATGCAGTGACAATTGAGGGAGCTGAGGACCTTCTCATCTATCTTTCATCAAAATATAAGGTGTATGCCACAAGCAATGCCACCTATGAGCAACAAATATCACGCCTTAAAAGTGCAGGCTTTGACAAGTATTTCAATGGTTTTTTCATTTCTGAAAGAGCTGGCGCAGAAAAACCAAGTGAGGAGTTTTTTAACTACTGTTTCAGCAATCTAACCGTGCCAAAAGAAAATGTTGCAATCATAGGCGACTCCCCCACTGCTGACATCAAGGGTGGATTGTCTTACGGGCTTACAACAATTTGGCTTGACAGACGTGGAGAAAAATTGCCTGATGGTGTCAAGCCCCATTTCATTGTGAGCAACCTTGCTGACATCAAAAATATTATTTGAAAATTAGAAATTTTCAGCGCATAAGCATTTACTTGACTTTGTCAAAAAAACGATGTAATATTCTTGTGCTGAATATAATCTTCACCTGTTGGTGAACTCTCGGCATCTTGCTTTGCTCTGTCAATGTAGGTGCCTTTTTTATGGATATGAAAAAGAATAGACCTTATCTCAAGCCATTTGCAAAATATGTTTCACTCAACGTTCTTGGAATGCTGGGTGTTTCTTGCTACGTCCTTGCAGATACATTCTTCATATCAAATGGTGTCGGTGCCATGGGACTTGCTTCCCTCAACCTCGCAATACCTGTTTTCAGTTTCATACAATGCATAGCGCTCCTTCTCGGCTCTGGTGGAGGAATTAAATATGCGGTGTCAAAAGCATCAGGCAATCAAAAAGAAGCAAACAATGTCTTTGCAACGTCTATTCTGCTCGGCTCAATATTCTCTGTCATATTTGTCATTCTTGGTTTGACTATATCGAAACCTCTTGCAAGTATG